>JBCCXG010000017.1:0-22175 GCA_039191945.1 Bacteroidota bacterium | reverse complement strand
CATCGTCGGATGCCGGTCGAGGCGGAATGTGTCCTCCCCTACACGTGCGAAGAGATTGCCAAAAACCACGAACCGGTTAAGGAAGGGTGCGCCGATCACCAAAGGAATGAAACCTGTCTTGAAGTACCTGGATGCGATCTCTGCAGCATGCCCAATATTTCCGATATGCGGTGCACTATCAAAGGTGGAGCAGGCTTTATACTGGAAGAAGTCCGCAGGGATCTTACTGATTTGCTCAAAGATCGGTGGCAACTCTTCGTCCATTTGGCCGGGACTCATGCTCCGAGCCACACCGGCGACCCCGAAGGCTTTGATTTTACCATCGACACTGGCGAAGTCTAGCTTGAGGCGAAAGCGCTCCACCTCTTCGATCGTCGGGGGTTCGAGAAAAAGTGCAGCAGGTATACCATTGAACGTCAGTGACTCCATGACATCAGCGGAGCCCGTAAAGTCGTCGCCGTAGTAGCTTAGAAAGAGATCGTTATGGACCAGTGCGCTACCCATAAAATTCCAGTGCTTTTCTCAACTCAGGATGACCTTGTGCATAAACCTCCAACGACTCACCCTGCAATGCTGCCTCCCAGGCTTGTCTGACGCTCAGTACGCCGGCAGCAATGCCATCGGGGTGCCCGACTATACCGCCCCCGCATAGGTACATGAGGTCATTGCTTCCTACCTCGTTGTACGTATCGACCGCCTGCCCCGCCCATTGGCCGGAGGCGATTACTGGCATGATCTCATATCCCCCAAGGAATGGCGTGAGGCAGGCCTTGACGGATTGGATCACCGATTCATCGCTTTCGCAAAACTTATTTCTGATCCCGTTGGTATGCAGGTGATCGATCCCGGCCAGTCTCCAGATCTTCTGAAAGGCCGTAAACTCCATCCCTAAAGCGGGTGACCGTGTCATGAGCCCCCAGCCATTGCGATGACCGTGAATAGGCAATTGCGCATGCTCCCGGATCTTCGCTACCGCAGAAATCCCAACCCAGTTGACACTCACCATGATGCAGGTTCCGCCTTGTTCGAGCACAAAATCATGTCTTCTCCTCATATCATCAAGGTCGCCGCTGATGTTGAAAGCGTACATGGGCTTCTTCCCGGTACGGTCCGCCCATCGATTGATCACCTCCATGCTTCGGGACACTCGCTCCTCGAAGGGCGAATGTGGAGGATCACCCATCAACTCGTCATCCTTGATGAAATCGAGACCGGCCTCAATCAGTGTACGCACTTGGCTTGCCGTCTGCTCCGGAGACAATCCCACCGACGGCTTGATGATCGTACCTATCACAGGCCGATCGATCACGCCCGTCAATACTCGTGTGCCATTGATTCCAAATGCTGGTCCCGGATATCGCTCCCCGAACTGACTGGGCACTTCAATATCCAATAGCTTAAGGCCGGAAAAAGGCTTCAGCTCGTAGAGGTTACCAGCGACTGTGGCACACAGGTTGGAAAGATTAGCACCCATGTTTTCAAAAGGCCATGCCAACTCTACCATCGCTTGTTTGATGGGTAGGTGCTCGTCCATCTTTGCACCTGGCAATGACGGGGTACTTACTTCTGCGACTTGCTCCACGCGAACAACTTCCGCAGCATGCCTTGCTTTAAGGTCATCCGTCTCGGCCTTGAGCTTTAAAAACGTACCGGTCGACTGCTCACCCGCCATCACTGCAGCGGCCTCATGCAAATCATCCACGGTCTCAATCAGATACTTCGCACGCACGGTTCTATTCATCTTCCAAAATCCTTGACGTTTACCAGGCGATTGTTTTCCGCACTATGATACGCTGCCCAAACGAGTCTCACGGTCTCTAAATTATCACCACCGGTCGTCTCAGCCTGTCCACCTTGCAGGCCTCGCAAGATGTCTTTTTGTGTTTCGACAATGCTGCTATGAATCAGGTCATAGTCCGGATCAGCCCATGGATAAGATTTCACAGGCACCTGCTGGGTCGTCGTGCCAGCACTAGTGCTAATCTTGATGGTTCGGTCGTGAAGCAAAGCAATTGACCCTTGATCTCCCTCTAGGAAAACGAGTGTCTCCGGGAAAGCCTCTCGCTCCAGGATACTGGCATAAGACATCTCTGCCAGGCAATGGGCACCGCTCTCCATCTTCATCAAAGCATTTGCCACATCTTCTCCTTGTATCCCCTCATTGACCCTTTGGATCTGACAATAAAGGGTATCCACTTCACCCATCAAAAATCTGCAGATATCAAAAATGTGCGACCCAATGTCGGTCATGATGAATCGATCGATTAAGCCCAGGTGTGGCTGGTTGTCAAAAACTGGGAACGCAGAACAAAATGAAACCCTCGCTTTGAAAATCGCCCCCACGGCCTGATCAGTCATCAACCTTTTGACCTCTCTCAGGGGTGCTTGCCACCGAAAGTTTTCATTGGCAAACAGGCGAACGCCATGGTGCTGGCATGTATCAACCAACTCCGTCGCAGCGGCCAATGAGTCAGCCAAAGGCTTTTGACAGACGACCTGCACCCCATTTTCAGCCACGAGTTTGGCGAAGGCGAGGTGACTCTCCACATTCGTGATGATGTCCACGAAGTCTAGCTTTTCATTGGCGATCATCTTCCTTGCGTCACCATATGCGTTGCCCCCGAATCGGTCCGTAGCACTTTGGGCTCTTTTCAAGTCCTGATCACAAACAGCCACCAATTCGACCTGGTCGGACTCAAGCCAGCCTGGTATTTGAAATTGGCTCCAGAAGCCTGCACCAATAACGCCGAATCTGAGTTTTTTCACGGTTGATGGATGTGACCAAGTGAAAGGTAATCAAACTCATCCCCTCAAGCCTTCATGGCCTGGCGGGTAACCTGGACAAATGCGCAGGAAAAGCAGTACTAAGTATTGATAGCTTGGCGGATGTAGGCGGTCAAGGGATCAATCTTGCAGGGTATTCTGACGACAACAGCCTTGTGCTTTACTGGGTTCCTACGCCTGATCGCCTAATCGTCGAGCGAGACAGAGACCATTCATCCATCGGACCGTACTGAGTACTGGCACTTGGTAGTGCAAAGTGAGCCGCAATCAAAAAGCCCGAGGACGTCTACCCCCGGGCTTCAAATAGCATGTAATGCCAGATAGGCGATCGAGCCGTTATTCCCGACCTAAACGGAACGGCGTATAAGGGGCACCGGACTGCTCTAAGGTCGACTCCAAGTTGGCCAGGTCCTGATCGACCACTTTCAACAATCGATCACGCAAGGGGGGTAGCATCTTCATGGCAATGCCATAGGCCATCTTGTGCGTCTCTGTTGGCGCCGAGGTCGTATTCAGCTGTTCGTAGTTGAGCAACCCGACGCGCTGCGAAATGGATGGAGGTGTATCCATATCCAGGGTACCGGCGATACGATCCCCATACAATTGGATACGTATATCCGCCAACTCCTGCTTGATACCCTGAAGGCTCCCAAAGAGACTCTTGTGTTCGGCTTCCGTCTCTACAATGGCTTGCTCAATGTACCGCACCTGGTTATTGACCTCATCCATCTTCTTCTGGACCGATTGCAGCTGGCGATTCAGTTCGGAGATGTCTCGTTGGAAGGCCAGCTTTGCCTCCCGATCGGCGGCAGGCAATACGGCATTGTTCAGTGCCTTCACAGTAAAGGCGACACTTTCACCCAAATCCCTAAAAGTACCTTTGTCGTAAAGCGCCAATTCTACGGTGAAGTCTCCAGGGGCCACTAGCGTTCCTTCCCGTTGCCCGGCAAATGGGTTATAAAATGAGGGCTTGCTGAGATTCACGGCTGCATCAGAGGCATATCGCATATCCCAAGTAGCCCGATTCAGCCCCTTGGAAGGCTTAGAGGTGAGTTTACGAACGACTTGACCCCGGTCATCTTTCACTGTGAAGAGTAAGTAAGGATCTTCTTCCATCCGCTCGCGCTTCAGTTCTTCGTATGACGGGTAGCTGCTGTTTCCACCTTGTTTTTTGCTATCGCCTTCTGTCTCGCGTCGTTCCTCCGTCAATGACTTTGGTGCCTCCTTGAGGTAGTAAGTAAACATGGCCACAGGATCAAGATTGTCCCCCATATAATAGTCATCTCCCTGAAACGACTTACCGGGCAAGCCTAGCGGCACCTTCTGTACATAAAGCAAGGGGTCCCTGACCGCCATCAATTGGCCGGCCTCCTCGATCGAAGCATTGATGCCCCTCAAGCTACTGTAGTCGTCCAGTACATAGAAGCCCCGTCCAAACGTCCCCAATATCAGGTCATCCTCTCTCTGATGGATGGCAATATCGCGAACAGCAATAGTGGGTAATCCCCCTTTGAGTTGCTTCCACTCTCCTCCGGCATTGGGCGAGAAAAACACGCCAAATTCTGTGCCCACAAACAGTAGATTGGGGTCTTGGTGGTCTTCAGCTATCGTGTAGACCGAGCCCCGCTCCGGTAGATTGGCAGCAATCTTGGTCCAGGACTGGCCTTGGTTGGTGGACTTGAAGAGGTAGGGCTTAAAATCTCCGTACTTGTGGTGATTCAATGCCGCATAAATGACCTGCTCGTCGTGTTGAGACGCCAGCACAGCATTAACATACGACCGGTTGGGTCCTCCCGGCATAGTGCCCGCTTTGGTCCAGCTGTCGCCGCCATTGGTTGTTACCTGCACCAGGCCATCATCGGTACCCGCCGCGAGTAAGTCCTCATTACTCGGCGATTCGTGGAAAGCGACGATCGTGCCATATTGGGAGGTACTTTGGTTTTTCATGACCGCATCAATGCCCCAGACCCGGTCCATGACTGGAAGGGCATTGCGATTGATTTGTTGCGTGAGGTCATCGCTAATGGCAGTCCAGCTATTGCCCCGGTCATCGCTACGAAAGATCTTATTGGCGGAGAAGTATATCCGGCTGGGACTGTGTGCGCTAATGTGCAAAGGCGCGTCCCAATTCCACCGAAACTGATCTTCTCCCTCGCCGGGTTGGGGCTTGATACCAACTTCCTCACCGCTCCTACGATCATAGCGAACAAGAAAGCCGTACTGTGACTGCGAGTACACAATGTCGGGGTTAGAGGGGTCGATCTGCGACTCGAAGCCGTCGCCACCATGGGTCATGTACCAGTCCTCGTTGGGGATGCCGTTGGCCGAGGTAGTGCGCGATGGACCCCCCATGCTGAAGTTGTCCTGCGTTCCTCCATAGATGTTATAAAAAGGCTCATCATTGTCCACCGCCACTTTGTAGAATTGCGTGATGGGTAAATTTTTCTTGTAGTACCACGTTTTGGCGTGATCCCAAGACTCATAGATACCTCCGTCGCAACCGACCAGGAAGTGATCTGTGTCAGTGGGATCAATCCACATGCAGTGATTGTCGACATGCTTGCTGTCCTCGCCGAGCACCTTGAAGGTCTTTCCACCATCGACCGAGTAGTGGAGCCAAGTGTCCATGGCGAAGATCTTGTCGGGATTGACCGGATCCGCCACAATCTCCTGGTAGTAATTACCGCTGGTAGCATATCCTCCCCGCTTCTCCCAGCTGGCTCCTCGGTTGGTGGATCGGTAAAGTCCTCCCTCACCCTGGGCCGCTTCTACGATCGCGTAAATGATCTCAGGGTTGGCCGGTGAGATGGCCAGGCCTATGCGACCCAGGTCTACCTTGGGCAGGCCTTTATCCACTTTCGTCCAGGTCTCACCTTTGTCGGTACTCTTATAAATGGATGAACCGGGGCCTCCACCGATGTAGGTGAACACATGACGACGCCGTTGGTGCGTTGTAGCGTAGAGGACATTGGGGTCCTCAGGGTGCATGACCACTTCGTTGACACCTGTGTGCTCATCCACCGTCAAGGTAGCATTCCAAGTCTCGCCCCCATCATTGGAGAGGTACAATCCACGCTCCCCACCACTGCTCCACAAGGGGCCGATAGCCGCTACATAAATGCGGTCAGAATTTTCCGGATCGACGATAATGGAACCAATATGCTCCGAGTTCTTAAGTCCCATGTTTTTCCAGCTCGATCCTCCATCGACGGATTTGTAGACGCCATCGCCATAGGCGACACTTCGCTGGTTGTTGTTTTCACCTGAGCCTACCCAGATCACATTGGGGTTGTTGGGGTCCATGGTGACCACGCCGGTGGAGTAGCTGGCCTGACCATCAAAGATGGGTCGATAGGTGGTACCCCCATTGATCGTCTTCCAAACCCCACCGGAAGACGTCGCAACGTAATACTCTTTGGGATTGTCGGGATTGATGGCGAAGTCTGAAATACGGCCGGATGTGATCGCGGGACCCACGTTTCTAAACTTCAGCCCGATGGACAGTTCCTCCAGCGGAGACTTGGACGCTTCTGAATCATCGTTTTTTGATTTTCGCTGGGCAGTGGCACCAAAGGCGACCAAAGCCATTAGCAGAATGAATGATAGTTTTCTCATGATAATGCCGTCAAGAACCGTAAAGTATCAAGAACGGATTGGTGTGGCAAACACAAAGCCTTTAAGTGATGGACGACTTTTGATGAAAGGCATCGGTGACCGCCTCTTTGTAGGTCTTACTGATCGGAATGCTTTTGTCGTTGGTCATGACTGCTTCTTGCGAAGCTAGGGACCGAATGTTAATCGGGTTTAGGATGTAAGACCGATGAGCTCTCTGAAAGCCATGCTCCCTCAGCTCGGTATCGGCTTTCTTCATGCGCTGAAACGACAAGTAACTCTTATTGTGTGTAACGTAACTGATGTATTCTCCCCGAGCTTCGACGTACAGAATATCTTGTGGGAGCAGTCTGACAAGAGACCCTTCTGATTTGATGACAATAGGATGCGCGTAATCACTGGCCTGATTCCCGATGAGTTCTGAGTACTCCTTCCGCGCGGCGAGGCCCCATTCATAAATCGAGTAACTGTAGCCGAGGAAGAGGAGTACGGCTGAGGTCAAACCAAGAAAAGGAATAGATCGGATGGGGTCATGAAAAACAGTCCAACCCGGAAGGTGATATTGCAAGACGAAAAAGACGACCAGGAACCGGCAGAGTGTGAAGAATAGGGTCCAGCCGACAAAATACACCACGGGGAAGCGTTTGAATCTACTGATGACCCGATAACCGACCAGTAGCATCCCGGCCACCTCCGCCGTAAGCACTACCGCCCAAAAAAGGGCCTCAGTGCTGTCGAAAAAGTCCGTGTAATAATTCCAGCTTGCGAGCAGTAGGAGTATCCCCCACAGCACGGCCCTCTGCTTTGGGGTGTTAAGCTTCATCCATTTGGTTGAAAAAAAGGGTCTATTCATTGAATATGACGAACTCCAGTGTTTGAGATGAGGCGCTGCTCGTTTCTATTGCCATACCAAATTGATCGACAAGATGAATGTTACAACCAAAATAGCACTTTGGGTCTTGCTTTGCTACCCCATCACGAAAACCACAGCGCAAGACCATCCAAACGCTCCAGACAACCCATGGCTAGCTGACTCTCCATGGCCGACTTACCATAAGAACAGCGCGAGACAATCTTACAGCGACTATGCGGGACCTACTGAGGAAGATTCGGTAGTCGTGAAGGTCCTCAAAAACATCAAAGGCGGGACTTCACCCTGGACCTATTTTTCAGAGGCGTATGAGGATGGAGAACGCGTCATGCTCCAATCCAATGCCACGCACTACGTGAAACTACGAGACTCGGAGTCGGGCCCTGAGGTTGTCTCCAAGCTTCGAATTGATGACGACTGGCTGAAGAGCTTCAATTATACCCAGCTCCAAATCAAGGGCAATCAGTGGTATGCATTTGACCCGAAGGAAAACCCAAGAAAGGGACTTCACACGAAGCTGTTCAAGATCGGGGATAAGCACCCAAATGATCCCAATTCCCCATTACAGGTCAAAAAAGTCTTAGACTTTGGAGCCTTGGGAATTGGCAAAACACAGCATGCGGGGGTCAACTACCTGGGGCAGATTGTTTTCGCGAGTGACAATGAGAAGGGCAAAAAGAGCTGTACGGTGGGCATCATCAGTCAAGACCTCGAGTTGTTGGCGAGCATGGACATAGCTCCTATCGCTAATAATGAGATTTTTGGGCACAATGGCTTCCCCATCGATGAGCACAACAACTTCTACCTGGTCACTACCCATCGACTCATTCGGGTAGACTGGGACAATGAAAACCTCTCCATCGGATTTGAAGCCAAATACGATTTCGTCAAAGATGGACCCACCGGTAGATGGGCCGAAGGGAGCGGCACGACGCCCACCCTCATGGGATTTGGTGAGGGTAACGATCAACTGATCGTGATGGCCGACGGACACGCAAAGAATAACTTCGTCGGATTTTGGCGAAAGATCCCGGATGGTTGGCAAGGACTTCCGGGTGAGGATACTCGACTGGCAGGACGCATCCAATTGCCCTCAGCACGCACGTTCAGCAAAAAGTTTCAATCGATAGAAAACTCCCCGACGGTCTATGGCTATGAAGCGGCCATTGCACAGTACAATGGCTTTCTGGGACAGGGTGACAAACCGGTAAAAGGTGTTCAAAAGGTGCGCTGGGATACCGATAACGACAGCTTTGAGATCTCCTGGGTCAATACCGACGTCAACCTGAACGGTGTCTTGACCTACAGTGTGGGCTCAGACATGGTCTATGGAAGCGGACGTGAGAACAATTGCAACTATTTCTACTATGGGCTAGACTGGGCTACGGGTGAGTTACGATTCCGGAAGCACTTGGGGCGGTCATGCAAGCGGCTATTCAACCCCTATGATGACCCTGGAGATCAAAACATCATTGACGAAGACGGAAATATCTTCTTTGCAGGGGGAGGTTCGCTGGTGAAATTAGAAATAGTGCGACCTTCGGATCAACCAGCACCCATAAGGGTAACTCCAATGCCATCTTTACCCAGGGAGGAAGGTCTGAATCAAAGTGTACTGTATCCTAATCCCTCACATGACTTCATCGAGCTTCCTGCTCATCTGGCGGATACCGGAGTCAAGAGCTACGTCACGAATACAACTGGGCAAATCCTGATCGAGAGCACGGATCGTAAATTGTATGTGGGTGATCTCAGTCCGGGTGTCTACCTCTTGAAGTCTGGGACGAGTACCATAAGATTTTCAAAGGAGTAGCCGAAGCAGACGACTAAAAATCCGTATCGGCCTCCGCGAGGTCCAGCTCCTTGATCCAGATATTGCGGTAAAGCACATTGTGACCCTCGGCCTGTAACTTCAGTCCTCCGGGCGTATCTGTGATGCCGCGCCCGTCGTCGTTGCCACCATCTAGCCCCGAGTTCGGTCCGCCCCAAACCTTATTGATAGGGACGTTAGTGTGCACCTTTTGACCATTGAAGTAGACGGTGACCATGGCCCTCTCAGAGAGCGTATCACCGGCAAAGCGAGCCGCACGAAAGGTGACATCGTAGGCATTCCACTGGCCGATGCCATTGTAGGCGTGATAGGGTGACTCGGTTTCGTTGATGATGGTAGCGAGGCCGTGCTTCGTGGAATCGCCATCCAATACCTGGATCTCATACCGGTTTTGGAGATATACACCACTGTTGCCTTTGGGATTTTGAATCAGAAACTCGACATGCGCCCGGAAGTCCCGAAACTTCTGCTTAGTAACAATGTCCGCAGCGCCGTAAATGCCTCCTTCGGCAGCCGGATCATTAGAGTTCATCGCGGTACCTCCATCCAGGGGATCATCCACAATCTGCCACTTGATAGGAAGCTCGGTAGCCAAACGGGGCCCGTCCCAATAGGTCCAATGCTCATCGAGCATCTCCCGAGAGCCGTCAAAGAATACCTGAGCATCGGACGGGACCTGGGCTCCAACCCCAGTTTGGGCGGAGGTGACGGGTTCAGCCGTAGCGGTCGCACCTTGAGATTCGGCTGGCCCTGGGGAGGAACAGGCCAGTACTGCACACATGCTGGGGATGATCAGTAGGTTGGAATATTTCATGACATCTTGGGTTTAGGGCTAAGATATATAAGACCTCAAACTCTTTTTGGACGGGGTTCGACAACGAATCATCGAATAGAAAGTTTGAGAATCGTCCATTCATCGTTTAGTTTGGTTTGGGCAAATGCACACCTAGACCCTATCTTAATGTATACCCGGAGAAACTACAGTTTTTGGTTGACCTTTCGCTGGTCTCAAAAGCCCTTTTACCTTGGCGCACTTTATGGATTGTTCATCGGCATGGTATCTTTCTTTTTTGATCTCCATATCGCGGTACCATGGAGCGCCATCACAGTGATCGGCATCGCGGTGGCCTTTTATCTGGGCTTTAAGAACAACAGCGCCTATGACCGGACCTGGGAAGCCCGAAAGATTTGGGGCAGCATCGTCAACAATAGCCGGACGTTTGGGGCTGCGGTCGTCTCCTTCCTGCAGGGCGAGGATCAGGAAACGATCAAAGGCGAGCTGATCCATCGCCACATTGCTTGGATGACCGCCCTTCGGCACCAGTTGAGACTCAGCAAGCCCTGGGAACACGTACGGGAACGACTGGGATTTTACCAACCCACGATTTGCGAGGATTATCATAAAACGCTGGGGGCCGAGCTGATGCGGCACATCGGCGAAACAGAGGCAGCTGCGCTTCGGGACAAAACGAACATGGCCACCCAGGTGCTAAAGAATCAATCCAAGAGACTGCAAGAGCTCCATGACCAAGGCTACTTCAATGACTTCCGCCACATGCGGCTGCACGATCTAATTCAGACCTTTTATGAAGACCAGGGCAAGTCAGAGCGCATCAAGAATTTCCCTTTCCCACGGCAGTACGCTTCTACGGCGCTGTGGATTACTTATGTTTTTGCATTTTTCGTGCCGTTTGGGTTGCTGGACATCTTTTCGATTGAGACCGGTTGGACCTATTGGTTGATGCCACTTATCTCGGGCATTATTATTTGGGTGTTCTTCCTTATGGAGAAAATCGGAGACTATTCAGAAAACCCCTTTGAGGGGACTTACAATGATGTGCCTATCACTCAAATTGCCCGGGGAATCGAAATTGACCTCTGCGAAATGGTGGACGACGAAGAGATCCCAGCTCCGTTTGTAGACGATCGAGGATTTTTGATGTGACGACATAGCACAAGCTCAGCTGCTGGTCAGCTCCATTACCGGGAGAAAGCGACCGGGTGGATAGCTTTCTATCTTATCGTAAGTCTCGAAACCCATCTTTTTGTAAAAGCCCTCTGCGTTTGGGTCAGCGACTACGATGAGGCGCTTGACTTGTGTGAGAAAATGCTCCATCGTCCATACCAGTAGCTGACGACCATAGCCTCGGCCTATGTACTTAGGCAGGATCCACAAATGATCAATTTCGTAGTAATCCCGGCAGTCGGAAACAATCGTAAAACCCACCACCTCATGATCCGCTTCCGCTAAGAGGACGATCCGCTCTGCCAGGTCCTTCTCAGTGACTCTCAAATCGGACATCCAACGATCGATCCAGTCCTGGGGGTAACCCCAGTGCTTCTTAGCTGCTATACTGATATAGTTGAGATCAGAGAGGTCAGAAGGTCTGGCGTACCGAAAGCTAAGCTGTCCCATGCACGGGAAAACGCATCCTAGCGGTCGTAGGTTCTCTTACAAGCTGGCCAAGTACCTTGCGCTCGACTCGAAGGTCACGGGATCCATTTCTACGAAGAAGTTTTTGACACCCCCCACTTTTGCGGCCTCGAAGAAGTCCTTCCAATCGATGTCTCCCCCACCGATGGGCGTTTGGGCCTTTTGTGCTTCGGACCAATCCGCCAGGTGTGCTGATATAAACCGACCCGGATACCTCCGGAAATAATCAGCCGCCTTGTACCCAATATTGAAGACAGCTACCTGGAATTGCATCTTCACCAAATCAGGATCGAGTTGTTTCAGCATTTCGTCGTAGATGAGCTCCTTGCCGCGCATTTCGAACTCCCCGTGGTGATTGTGAAAGCCCATTTGCAAACCAGCAGCTTTTACCTTCTCAGCAATCACATTCAATTCATCACAGGCTTTGCGATAGTCGTCGACCGAGGCTTCCTTCGGAAGCCAAAAACTAGCACACATCATCTGCGTGATACCCATCTGGTGCGACCACTCGATGCGATCGTCCAGGCTTTCTCGGAGCTCACCCATGTTGTAATGGGAGCTCTCACACTTCAGTCCAGCATCTTCAATGATCTTGCGCATTTCGGCGCCCGTCATGCTATTGAGCGGACCAAACCCGGCGTTGGTGTAGCCCAAAGGGGAGCACATCTCCACCTCCTTGTAGCCGAGGTCAGCCATCATTTTGAGGGTTCCGGAAAAATCTTCAAATAGCTTTTTGCGGATGGTCCAGACCTGAAAGCCGAAGGATTCTACCATTTTCTTCATTTTGTTGTTGGCCATTAGATCCAAGGGATTCAGGAGGCCGGCGGCACCTACCGCCAAGCTGCTATTCATTAAAAAGGATCTTCGAGTAGTCATGATGTTTTGAGGATTAGATTTTGTCAATTTCCCAGCCGGGGCGGTAGCTCCTGTCCAGGTATCCATTGGCGGTGTCGTCATTGGTGATCTTCAAGTTGTCAGGGTCATATTTCAAAGCCGTGCCCGCCCTTAGAGCAACTCCGTACAGATTAACTGCCTCTGTAATGGGCCAGGCTTCCCGGAAGCTGCCTTGGATCTGCCGGCCTTCTTTCACGCCCCTGACAAATCGCTCTACGCCACCGGGCTTTTCCGGTGGTTCTTGCACTTTTATTTCAGCGGCCAGTTTCATATCTCCCTCCAAAACGAAGGGATCTCGGACGTGGAAACCATTAGTCAGGATGATGCCACTTTCGCCAACGAACATCATGCCTTCGCTTGGCCATTGGATGCTTTGGTCATAATAAGAATCGGGAACTGACGGCTTGATGCCTCCATCGTACCAGTACAGATCAACAGCTCCACGATCGGCCCTGGCCGGATATCGGAAGCGGACCTTGCTGGCTAAAGGATACGCGAAGTCATTACGAATCTTGTAAGCACGTAGGTTGTCCTGAATATCACAGACGTGGACGAAGTTCGGCTCAACGATCGTCGGCTTTTCCAATCCGAGTGCATTGAAAACCGTCCATAGGCTATAATGACCCATGTCGGCCATCGCGCCCCCGCCGAAGTCATACCAACCTCGGAAAACCATGTTGGTATAGTAGGGATGGTAGGTCCGATCTGCTTCTGGTCCCAACCATAAGTCCCAGTCAAAACCTTCCGGGAGAGGGGGTTTGTCCTCCGGAATCTGTGTGTACTGAGGCCAGACCGGTCGGTGCGACCAGTTGTGCAATTCTTTGAGCTTCCCGATCACCCCCCCTTCGATCCAGGCCATGATCGGGGTCATATCGCCATTAGACTCCCAAGGAATCAGGTGCGTGGTAACACTGGACTGCGTGGCCTGGTCGATGACTTTTTTTCCTTCAATCAGCCGATTGGCAATCGGTTTATGCATGGTCAGGTGCAGGCCCTTCTTCATTGCCGCCATGGCCATCACGCCATGTAGGTGATCTGTTGCCATGATCTTGACGGCATCGATACCATCCTCCTTGGCAAACATCTCCCGAAAGTCCGTGTAGGTCTTGCATCCTTTGTTGTCCTTGTCTTTCACCTTGGCATAGTAGCCATTGACGATCTGTTCACCATTGTCGAGGCCTCCCGGAATGGTGTTGTTGCCACCGGTCTCCCATTTTGAATTTCCAATGAGGTCACGCATGCTATTGAGCAGCCCCGTAGGACTCCAGTCGTAATAATCGATGGCCTTCTTCTGTGGGTCGCATATCGTAGTGACTTGTACTTCAGGGTGGGTGATCATTTGCGGCAACTCACGGAGACCCTGGGTACCCATTCCGATGTAAGCAACGTTGATTTTGTCGCTAGGTGGGACGTGCCCTGAGCCGGCCAAGACGTGGGCAGGAACGATTGAGATACCGGCTGCCGCTGTAGCACTGCCTGCCACGAACTTTCGGCGCGTCATACCTTCTTTGGGGGATGTTTTCTCGTCTTCTTTCATTTTTGGGTAGTTGAGTTGAGGCTAATTATTAAAGTTAAGTGCTCAAGCACAGAAATCATCCTGTGGTAGGGGAGTCTGAAATGATCGTCCAGGAACCAAAACGACGGCGGGGTCCCTCCAGCTTTGTAGCAGCAAAGGTTGCACCGACGGCTACAAACGTGTTGCAAGTACCAAGCCCCCCTATTGCATTTTTTGCTAACTTTTCCACTGCATGCTACGTACGTTTTCGTGCGTCGAAGTGCTCATAACCAATGGCAGAAAAAGCTGAAAGCTTGTTGCAGGAATTAGGTGAAGTGGTGGAGGCAAATCTCACCAATGCCCAATTTGGCGTTGAAGACCTGGCCAAGGAAGCAGGTATCGGTCGAACGCACCTGCGCAAGCAACTACAGGCCGCAACGGGTCAGTCAATCAGCCAATTCATCCGGGAATACCGCCTTAAGCGCTCATTGGATATGCTCGGGGAGGGAGACCGCACGATCTCCGAAATCGCCTACAGCGTCGGTTTTAGTAGCCCCTCCTACTTCACAGCGTGCTTCACCGAACACTTCGGACACCCTCCGGGCGAGGCCAAGGTGCTCATCAAATCCGAGCGCATCGATAAGAGCAAAGGCAGAAATCACGAAGAGGTCTCGACAAAGAAATTGAGGACCATCACGTTGAGCGCTGCTGGAGCCATAGCTGTCATTGCGACCTCACTTTACCTGAGTCAGCGCCAAGACACACCTCCCAGCACTCAAAGACCAGCCGTTACTGCTCCCAGCATAGCCATCCTACCCTTTCGGGACCTGAGCCCGAAGGACGATCAAGCCTATTTCAGCGAGGGAATTGTGTCAACGATCGCCACCAAACTGACAAAGATCCGAGACTTGCATGTTGTATCTCAAAGCTCCAGCAATCAGTTTGTCAATCGTGACCAACCCATACAGGAAATTGCCAAAGAGCTAAACGCCCGGCACTTGTTAGAGGGAACCATACAAAGAAGTGGTACTCGCGTGAGGATCAACGTTGTACTCAACGATGCTACGACCCAAAAACAGCTTTGGGCGGAAAACTATGACCGGCAGTTTGAGGACATTTTCCAGATACAAACTGACATCGCAGAACAGGTGGCATCAGCACTCAGCCAGAGGCTTTCGGCACAGGAGAGGAATGAAATCCAAGCTTCTGATACCAAAAGTTCGGAGGCCTATGACCTATACCTAAAGGGTATGTACGCGATACGTATGTACACCGACCAAGACCTAAAAGATGCGGCTCGTTACATGCAAGAGGCGGTTTCCATTGACTCAACCTTTGCCGCTGCCTATGCCGGGTTAGCCTATTCGCACATCGGCCAGGCGGCCATTTACAGTGCAAGGCTGGATGCCACAGAAGCCATGCGCCAAGGCAAACCCTTTCTAGAAAAGGCCCTTGCCTTAGATCCGGCACAAGAAGATGCACTAGTCTACCAAGGCTTTTACCTCTTGTATAATGACTGGGACTTCGCGGGTGCTGAAGGTGAGTACCGTAAAGCCCTGCCAAGCAACACTGAAGAAGCACTGGCGGTATACTGCGATTTCCTCAATTTCTTAAGGAGGCACGAGGAAGCGCTGGTCATCGCCGAGCGACTAAACACACTCCATCCTTTCTATCCCGGTAGCCGGATGGCCCTGACCTTGTACTATCTGGGCAGCGTGGATGAAGCAATCAAGTACGTGGAAGACCGACTCAAGCACCAAAAGAGTTTTATGCTTATGGATAGCTACGGATTTGTCCTGCTGAATAGTGGAAAGTACGACGCTGCCGTTTCCGTCTTTGAGGAGATCTTGAGCAAGCAATCTATAAGACTACCCAGGGAGGTTGGCTGGATGGGGGCCGCGCTGGCGAAGAAAGGAGAACGACAAGCTGCCATGGATTTGATCGACGAGCTGGAGCAAAGAAGCACCATTTCGAACGCCGGATCACCCGCCTTCTTCATCGCGGTCATCTACGCCGCCTTGGAGGAATATGAAGCGTCCATCAACTGGCTACGCAAGTCGATAAAGGACCATGAGATGGAAGTGCCCTGGCTGGTGAGCGACCCGCAACTTTATCCGCTACATGATGACCCTCGGTTTGAGGAGCTGGTCGAAGAGGTAGGCTTCCCCTCCTACGCTTTCCCCATCCTGTAACCCTCTTGTATACCGTGGACAGAAAATTCTAAAGCCTTTCAAAAAAATTCAAAAGGAGCCTTTCCATTAATCAAAAGGAATGATTCAATAATCTAAACATCGCCGAGCACCGGGCTCGGAGCTTTGCCAAAAAACAAATTGGCAATGAAGCTCACACAAGCAACCTTAAGACTTTTTGTAATTGTACTCGGCCTATTAACCGCATTTGCTGCACTGGCGCAAGGTTCGATCAGCGGTCAAGTATGGTCAGCCGATACGGATAGCGGGCTGCCCTTTGCGCACGTCAAAGTGCTTACAGTAAGCGATTCCACTTTTGTCGCGGCAACCGTTGGGGACATCCATGGCAGTTTTAGCTTAGACCTCGTCCCAGGAAACTATATCGTGCATGTTTCACTGCTTGGCTATCAAACGCATAGGCAAGACGTCGAAATAAATAATCAACGAATTGACCTACATAGAATCTCGCTCGCCGAGGATACGAAACTTCTGGAAGCCGTAGTCGTCCGTGGCCAGCGCCCGCTGCTCGAAAGACGAGTGGATCGCACCATCGTACACGTCGGTGAGCGACTGACAACCTCCGGCAACTCTGCCCTGGAGATCCTCGAGAAGAGTCCAGGAGTCATCGTGAACCGGCAGAGCAACTCCATCGATCTCTATGGCAAAAGTGGTGTCCAGGTCATGATCAATGGCAAGATGAGTCAAATGCCACTGGATGCCATCGTGCAGATGCTGGATGGCATGAGCGGCGACCGAATAGACAAGATTGAACTCATCACGACGCCTCCGGCTAAATACGATGCCACAGGAAACGCCGGGATCATTCACCTCATTCTCAAAGACGCCGCAGACCTCGGCACGCACGGCCAGCTTAGCCTTGTCGGTGGATACAATCATGGGGAAACGTTTGGCGGCAACGTGCACCTTGATCATCGTAAAAATCGACTCAGCTACTTTGTTGACTACTCCTATCGCAATGACCTGAACCGCCACCTATGGCTTACGCGGCAGGAGATACCCATCGAGGACGGCCGACTCCTTACCACTACAAACAGTCGACGTACACCCCGGATCACGGTCCAAAGTTTTGAGACGGGTGTAGGCTACGACCTCGATCGCACGAGTCTGAAGTTCGTTTTGGGAGGCTATCGACGGGTATGGGAAATGGACGCCACGACGACGGACCAGCGAAGGCAATTATCCCAAGTGATGACCGCCATGGAACTACATGAAATGAATCGCTGGCAGAGCTTGTCGGCCGGTCTAGGTATCCGACATCATATCTCCGACGGGCAGGATATTGAGGTGACCTTTGATGAACTGCACTACTTGAACAACAATCCTTCTGACTATTCCATCTCAACGGAAGGCGGCAATGACCAACAACAGTCGCAGTTATCCGTGACCAAAGACACGCCCATCCGCTTTCGGGTCGTTAAGGCCGATTATACTTTGAAAAAGGGCTCCTCTTTCCTATCAGAGTTCGGCGCCAAGGGGAGTTTTTCGCGATTTTCAAATGACGCCCGGGTGAATGTAAATGAAGATGGCCTATTCATGGAAGACCCTTATCTGTCTAATCGGACCCAATTGCAAGAAGACATTTGGGCAACCTATGGCTCCTCCACTTGGTCTTCAGGGTCTTGGCAAGTGCGTGGTGGTGTGCGATACGAATACACGCAAACCAGGCTCTCAGATGAGGAAGGAGAGCTATTAGGTGATAGGAGCTATGGCAACTTCTTCCCCAATCTATCGATCAGCCGATCAATTGGAAAAGAGCAAAGCCTGTATACCAACTATTCCCGGAGGATCACTCGACCGTCCATGAATGACTTGGCACCCTTTTTCTTCTTCATCAGTCCCAATAGCTTCATCAATGGTAATCTATCCCTGCGACCTGCTATCAATGACATGGTGGAGGTCGGTTATCAATTGCGGAGTTGGTCAACTACCATCGGGTATAGTCATGTGGCCAATCAGATTGTCATCCTGCAACCCGAAGTCGATCAGGAAACTGGCGCACAAGTGTATCGATCGCAAAATCTCCGTTTTCTCAATACCTTCACCATCTCCTCGTCGCTGCCGCTGGCAATTGCTCCTTGGTGGCAAACCAACTCCACGCTCACGGTGAATCGGTATGACTATGCAACTCAACATCTGCCGCAAAATGTCACAAGAAGCCTGTGGGCCGCGACCTTCAACGGGAGCTGGACCTTCCTCCTTCCCCGGGATTTTTCCGCGGAAGTCTCCGGTACCTTCCAAAGCAGAGGGTTGCTGGGCCTTTTCACTTTTGAGCCAATGGGTCAGCTCAACCTGGCCGTAAAGAAGGAGCTCAAGAGCGGAAGGGGCTCCCTTACACTTGCGGCGACCGACGTCTTGAATACGGGCATCTGGCGCATGGACAGTGATCTACCTGAAGGGCAAATGGATAGCTTCATCCGGTATGACTGGGGCCTACGTGCTATCAACCTCACCTATCGCGTTTCCTTTGGTAACAAAAAGTTGAGTGCAGTAAAGATTGGTTCGGGAGCCACCTCGGAAAAGAGCCGGGTCAACTAATCGCCCTCCATCCCGCTTCGGAATATGAAGGGGTCAGGTGCCATAGCCGCAATGGCAAACCAGTATCCCATATACGAAAGGGTAGGCTCAAGCTTGAATCCGCGATCCGGTCCCTCGACCACTTCACCAAAAACGTCATAGGCATTTCCGTTCTGGTCTTCCATAATGACGCCGGGAGTGTTCTCAACCGCTGCGAAGTTGAGGCCGGGTTGCCATTCATACGCCACCATGAAGCCAACTTCCGGGTGAACAATCAGTAGAAGCTGCCCATCACTAATGATGTCCAGGCTGCGCTCGAATTCATCCAGAGGAAAAACAGTGGCTTCTGATGAGTCACGAACCATGAGCACTCGTTGGAAATTGGGCAATCGATCATCTCGAGGCTCGTAAGGGAAAGCTGGATCCGAATCCAAAGGAGTTCTTGAGGACAGGGCCTCATTAGCATAGCGCTTATCAAAACCGGTTGCCTTCGACAGCACCCTGGCGTTGGGATAGAGTGCCTTCATCGCTGACCAGGACATTTCGACGGAAGGCAGGAAGTCCAGTTGATCAAAGTAAAACGGACCATTTACTCCCTCGAAAGTCATTTGCACCCAGCGTGTATTGGTCGACCGATCGTAGAGTATCAGGTTATTATTAAAGAGCAGTCCTGAAACCCCCAATGTGGTCTCTGCACCGTCGACCGTGCGCTCAAAAGCAATCGCGGTACCTGTCAGTGGACAGAAAGTTAGCGATATCGCCACACCCCCGACCCGATCGTTGACGATCTCATGTTGATCCAAAATACGTTGCGGATAGATTCGGATGTCATCATTCACTTTTAGTGCTATGACCAGCTCTCGATCCGTTAGAAAGTCAACTTCGCTGGCTAGTATGAATTGAGGATTCTCGATGGAAGGTATACCGTCTTGGCCCACGCCACCATCGGCAACGGTTACCGTGGGGATCGTCCAGCCATTTTCCGACAGGTCACACCCTTCTGGGGCCGAACCAATCGGCGGCGGGGACGGAAGTTCTTCCTCCGCCGCACACGCTCCGCATAGCAGGATAAGAAGAAGGAAATGGTGAGGATCAAACGCGCGCATACTTCTTTAAACTTGCGCCTTAAAGAAAGGGCTATTCTAACCTTCGATTATGTAATCAAAGCGACAATGGGATGTTTTACAGTGTTGATCAAGGGACGGCCGATGAGGAGCATTAGGTAGCTTTAGTGAGTGAGGAACTGGCTAGCCATATTGATCTTGTTTAGTGCTACAGCTGCTTGGGCACAGACCTGTTGCTCCGGAGGTGTCCCTTTGGCTGCCAATATCGGCTTTCCCGCAGCGGACAAGGGCACCTTGCAAACTTCCTTGAGCCACGATCTCAACGTTCTCCGCACGTTGAAATCCGGAACGGAAGTACTCGATGATGACTCTAGGCTGAGACGGACCCATACTTTGCTCTTTTCCGCCGGCTATACTTTCACGCCCAGATTCTCTTTCGACATTTCCGCTTCGTACGTGTGGCAGCGACGAGAGATCAGCCGGCCCTCTTTGCCGGTAGACCTGCAGCAGACCCATGGATGGGGGGATTTGATGCTGCTTGCTAAATATCAACTGACTCGCACAACGAACGACCGATGGAACGTCATTTTCGGAGCCGGCACAAAGCTGGCCAATGCTGCAACGAGCATTAGATCCGATGATGGTATCGTGTACAACCTCGACTTGCAACCCGGAAGTGGTGCAGTTGATGCCGTCTTATGGGGCTTATCCACCTATTCTTTTGGTTTTCGACCTTCGATGACTTTGAATACACAGGTCATCGCACGGCTGACCGGAGCATTTGATGAATACCTGGGAACGCAATCGTACGAAATTGGAAACAACTACCGACTGCACTTGGGAGTCTCGGAGCAGCTCTTCGTGGGCAAGACACTGCTCAATACTTCCCTGACCCTGATGGGTCGATGGGCCGACCATGACCGAGCGGAAAACCAAATCCTGGAAAATACAGGGGGCGAGTGGATCTTTCTCAGTCCCGAAATCCGCTGGCCGATCAGCCCTTCGCTGATGCTGAGCTTCCAGCTCGAAATTCCAATTTACGCCAACATCAGGGGCGAGCAACTCTCCACAACTTATAGGACGACAACCGGCGTGTATTTTGTACATACTCCACAAAAGGAAACAGCTTTCGATTTCCTCGGAAACTGAAACACTGGACTACTCCAAAAAGAGCCTCGGCCTCTCCTGATGATAACTCGTGGCAGCCTGGTAACTCTCGGCCAATCCCAGGATGGTGGCTTCATCAAAGAGCTGTCCTACGATGGTGAATGAAGTCGGGTGGCCGTCCTCGTCGAATCCGTTCGGTACAGAAATCGCAGGATGCCCCGTGAGGTTAGTGATGACCAATTGCCGACCGCCAAACGTAGGAGAGACCAAAACATCCACTTCCTCGAAGATGTCATCCATTTTCTCAATGAGCACCCTTCGGTGTCGGTTGGCTTGCAGGTACTCTACCGCAGGGATAAAACGCGATTGGCGCAAGGAGTTAGCCCGCGAGCGCTTATTCTGTTGCACCATGTCACGATCGCCGTGGGATCTCACCAGCTCATCAAAAAATGCGCCTGCCTCTGCCCGTAGAATGATGTCAAATACGTCGTAGGGCACACCCTCTGGGGTTTGGATAGCAACTAGTTCTGCACCAAGGCCCTCGAGCACCACCAAGGTAGTATCGTTATTCACGCTATTGTCCGATGAATCATTTTCGAATTGATCCTTCAAGTAGCCAATCTTGAGTGACGACCAGTCCAATTTACCTTCGTACGCAAAGGGTGCTTCAAGCAATGTCGGATCCCGGAGATCCTCGCCCCTGATGGCGTCGAACACAATCGCACAGTCCTCCGCCGATCTAGCGATGGGTCCAATTTTGTCCATGCTCCAGCTAAGGCTCATGGTTCCATATCGACTAACCCTCCCGTAGGTAGGGCGAAGTCCTGTCACCCCACAGCGCGTGGATGGGCTTACAATCGAGCCTAGCGTTTCTGTACCGATCGCAAATGCAACGAGTCCTGCAGCTGTCGCTGAACCCGAGCCTGCCGATGAGCCACTCGCTCCCTGCTCAAGGTCCCAGGGATTCTTAGTGGCACCGCCAAACCAAACGTCACCGCGCGCCAAGGCGCCGGAAGTCAGCTTAGCCACTAATACCGCACCGGCTGCCTCAAGCTGCTCCACCACCGAAGCCGTATAGCCAATTTGCTGATCCTTGTAGGGCATGGCTCCCCAAGTCGTAGGATAGTTGGGCACGGCCATGAGGTCCTTCACACCATAGGGAATACCGTGCAGGGGACCCCGATCCGTACCAGCTGCTAACTCCTCGTCCGCCCTCTCTGCGTGCTCCAAGGCCATTTCGGTCGTCAGGGTAATGACGGCCTCCAACGTGTCAAATCGCTCGAGACGATCGAGATAGAGCTCAGTTAATTCGACCGAGGTAAGTTGGCCCGAGCGCAGCAGGGCAGCGAGCTGCGGGAT
>JBCCXG010000016.1:0-22446 GCA_039191945.1 Bacteroidota bacterium | reverse complement strand
CCACGATTCTGGAGTACGAGTTCAAAGACGGGGTCAACAAGTACCTCGCTACGCATGACCCGGCAACTGGTGTCAAATCCCTGGCCGACGTGATCGAGTACAACCGTGACAATCCGGAGAAAGCCATGCCCTTCTTCAAGATGGAACTGCTCGAATCGTCCAATGACCGGGGCGATTTGACCGATGAAGCTTACCTGGAGGCGTTGACCGCTGTGAAGACCCGCGCAAGAGACGGCATTGATGGTACCATGGACCGACTCAACTTGGACGCGATCATAGCGCCGACAGGCGGACCGTCGTGGTGCATCGACCTGATCAATGGTGACAACTACGGCGGGGGTAGCTCCTCCCCGGCGGCATGGGCCGGATATCCCAATGTGTCAGTGCCCGCGGGAGACGTCAATGGCTTACCCGTGGGTATTTCATTTTTCGGCCGTGCGTGGAGCGAAGGCGAGTTGATCTCTATCGCCTATGCCTTTGAGCAGCAAACACAAGCACGAAAGGTCCCGCAGTTTCTGCCTGCCCTACCCTATTAAATCCATGCTGCCACCCATCCACGAAACGGAAAGGCAGGGTGTGGCGACTTGTTATGCCAAAGACGCCCAGCAGTGGAGGTCCTGGTTAGAGGCAAATCATCAGGACACTGCAGCAGTCTGGCTCATCATCTATCACAAAGGGAGTGATCGGCCTAGTGTTACCTATCCTGAGGCTGTAGACGAAGCCCTTTGCTTTGGATGGGTAGATAGCAAGCCAAACAAACGGGACAACCAGAGTTTCTATCAATACTTCGCAGCCAGGAATCCTAAGAGCAACTGGAGCCGCGTCAATAAGGAAAAAGTCGAGCGACTTACACAGAGCAATCGCATGACCCCGGCCGGCCTTCAAATGGTGGCAATGGCCAAAGAGACCGGAACATGGGACGCACTTGATGATGTAGAGAATCTTGTGATTCCAGCTGACCTGCAAGCTTTGCTAGAGGGCCACCCCCGGGCCAAGGCGCATTTTGAGGCTTTCCCACGATCAGTGAAGCGAGGCATCCTCGAATGGATCTTCAATGCGAAGCGGGCAGAGACCCGAAAGAAGCGAATCGATGAGACCGTGAAACTGGCGGCAGAAAACATCCGCGCGAATCAATACCGACAATAGCTCAGGCCACTTCTGAAAGCACCTGCGTAAGCTTGGCTTGCAAGTCTTTGGGATGAAAAGGCTTGAGGACATAGCCATCCATTCCAGCCTGGCGTATCTCTTGCTCCTGCTCGGCGATCGTTGAAGCTGTCAATGCCACAATCGGCAGTGCCGGAAACTCCCTTTTGATGACCCGACTGGCTGCGTACCCATCCATAATGGGCATGTGCAAATCCATCAGTACCAGGTCAAACTCCTGGTTTTGCACGAGCTCAATAGCGTCCTCGCCGTTGGTGGCTTTACCGAGCTGCATACCCCATCGACTGAGAAACTCCTCGGCAATGACCATATTCATCACATTGTCTTCCACCAGCAATACGCGCTTACCTTCCAGCACATTGAGGTCCACCGTGATCTCCACCACTTCCGGTTCGGAAACCACTGTTTCAAAGGACTTGTCCAGTTTGATCACGAACGAGAAAGTCGATCCTTCACCCAACTGGCTGGTGACGTGGATCTGGCTTCCATAGATGGACAGAATCCCTCGAACAATGGATAGCCCCAAACCCGTACCTCCGAACTCGCGCGTTGTGGAAGAGCTCGCCTGCGTGAAGCGCTCGAAGATCTGCTCCATCTTCTCCTTATGAATACCTATTCCCGTATCCGCCACGCGTACTTCCAGCACTTGCGCATCCGGCAAGTCCTGCACTACGGCTATTTCCAAGTCGACCCGACCCCTTTCGGTAAACTTCAATGCATTATTGATGAGATTGTTGAGCACCTGAGCAATCCGTACGGGATCCACCAGAAGTTGACTGTGGAGCCTCGGGTCGACCGATAGTCCCAGATCAATTTTCTTCAAATCTGACTCCCCAAAGTAACCTTTGATGATTTTGGTAGCATGCGATGCCAGATCAACGGGTAGGTACTCCAACGTCAAGGACCCGGACTCAATCTTGTTAAAATCGAGTATGTCATTGATCAGCGAAGTGAGATTCTCTGCAGAAAAAGTCAGCGACTCCAGGTTTTTGATCTGGTCCGCTCTGGGATTGTTGCGGAGGACAAGATGAGCCATGCCAACAATGGCATTGAGTGGGGTCCTGATTTCATGAGAAATCGTGGCCAAGAAATCCGTCTTCGCCTCGCTCGCGATCTCTGCTCGCTCTTTTGCCTTCTTCAGGGAGTAGGCGAATCGGTGAGATAGCAAGAGCGATTGCGAAAAGAAAAACAAGATGTAACCCCAAAAAGACAACGCATGGTTTTCATCAAGGAACTGAAAAAAGTCAAGAATCTGATAGGTCGCGACTAGCAGCACTACTACCGTGCTCATGAGCGCATACATAGACCCGTGCCGTTTGTTCCACCAAGCCTGGACATACACCCACACGCAATAGGCAAAGGCAGCGATCAGCGCTATGAAATAGGGACCCAACATTTGAGTGAATTGGTAGACGGGAAGAAAAATCGTCGAAAGAATGAACAAGGCCGTTCCGCCCAGGATCACTTTCACCACCAGTTTCGAAGTCTCGTTGGGATAAAGGTTCAGGACAAATTGGGAGAAAAGACAAACACTCGCATAGAGCGAAATGTACTCCAACCGAATGGACAACCACCAGGGGAAGTCGGCAATTAGACTTTGAAGTGCATGGTGGCCCGATCCGATAATCCGGTATCCAAATACCAAACAAAACAGTGAGAAGAACAGGATGGCGGGTTCATGTCGACCAAATAAATACAGCCCCAAAAAGAAGAGCCCTCCCATCACCAAGCATCCCGTCAATATCAACTCATAGGCTAACTGGCTGGTATAGATCCTGTCAACGGCATCGCTCTCGCCTATGATGATCGGCTTGGCGAGCCCCCCTCGACTTGCGTGAAAATTTGAAACCTGTAAGAGTAGACGTACGGTATCTGAACCCGTAGGATACAAATCAATGGTCTTAGGCTGCCACTCTGGTTTATATTCAATTTTACTGACCCCTACCTTCCCTGCCGAAGTGACCAGTCGTCCATCCTGATACAGCGCGTAGGCCATCGACAGGTCCTGGATGATCAGCGAATAGTGGGCTGTGTTTTGAGGAAGCCAAAGCTCGAGGTAGTAAGTACCGTAACCCCTTGGGTCCAACCTTTGGTCGCCGATCTGCTGTCCCTGCCATAGCGCTGGAAAATCAACAACCCATGCCGAATGCTGCTGCAGCTCATTCACATCGCTGACCAGCTCATTCCAGTACAGGGGCACTTGACCTGATATGCCAATGGGATCCCGGAGATCGAAGTTTCTAAGGTCTATCACCCCAGTCGGCAGGGTGGTGGCCCGATCCATATTTGCCGTGGCATGAAGGGATATCCCGATCAGAAGCGGCACCAAGAGGGCCAAGGATTGGTAGCGTGTGTTATAGGTTCTCAAACTGGTTGTATGACGGTGTAAACTCAAGCGCCTTAACCTCAGACTCGAAGCGATCTTTCGAACTGCTCTTCGCCAAAGGCAATTTGCTCACCCTACAAAAATATTACTCCGTCGAAATCATCGTCGATCCGAGAATCCATATGATACTGAGCGCAGGAAATACTGGTTAAGTCGGGGAGAATCCCCGACGAAAGGTCAGTATCTGTCGACGAATGGTAGTTTTTCGTCGATTGTTGGGAAAATAGTCAAATAATAGTTCCCTAAACGAGCTGCAGTCGTTGGTCTCGCTGCGCTCTTATATCCTCTGAGGCAATGTAGTCATCGTAGGTCATGAGCTTATCCATCTGACCAGAAGGGAAGACCTCAATGATCCTTGTAGCGATCGAATTCGTAAACTCGTGATCGTGCGATGTAAAAAGTACGGTGCCCGGAAAGTCCTTCAGCGAATTGTTGAAGGCCGTAATGGACTCCAAGTCCAAGTGATTGGTCGGCTCGTCAAGGATCAGAAGGTTGGCCTCAGCCAGCATCATTCGTGAGATCATGCACCGCACCTTCTCTCCCCCGGAGAGCACCTTAGCACTTTTGAAGGTTTCTTCGCCCGAAAAGAGCATCTTTCCCAAAAAGCCTCGGATATAGACATCGTCAGCTTCCCCTTCGGCGAACTGTCTCAACCAGTCAATAAGATTGAGGTCAACATTGAAGAAGTGCTCATTGTCATTGGGTAGGTATGCGGGTGTGATAGTTTGTCCAAATTTGAATTCCCCCTTGTCGGCCTCGGCATTGCCCATTAGGACCTCAAACAATGCCGTGGTCGCCAGGCTATTGTCACTCAAGAAAGCGATCTTATCCCCTTTGTTTACCCGAAACTCCAGGTCTTCGAAGAAAGGCACGCCCTCCACAGATTTCGACAGTCCGTCGACGTGCAAAAGCTGATCCCCAGCCTCACGCTGTTGCGTAAAAATGATCGCCGGATAGCGTCGCGAGCTGGGCTGTATATCTTCCAGGTTGATCTTATCCAACAGTTTGCGACGACTGGTTGCCTGCTTCGACTTGGCTGCATTCGCGGCAAATCGAGAAATAAATTCTTGTAATTCCTTCTTCTTCTCTTCCGCCTTCTTATTGGCCGCGTTGCGCTGTTGCAGGGCCAACTGCGAGGAATGGTACCAAAAAGAGTAGTTGCCCGTGAACATCTTGACCTGAGAGAAGTCGATATCCACCACGTGGGTGCAGACCGTATCCAGAAAGTGACGATCGTGGGATACCACAATCACCGTGTTCTTAAAGTCCAGTAAGAAATCCTCCAACCAGGCGATGGTCTTCAAGTCCAGATCATTTGTCGGCTCATCGAGGATAAGTAAATCGGGATTGCCAAAAAGTGCTTGTGCCAAGAGCACCCGTACTTTCTGCGTTCCATCCAGATCTTTGACCAATCGGTAATGGTGCGCTTCAGAGATGCCCAAACCGCTCAGTAGTGCCGCGGCTTCAGGCTCCGCATTCCAACCATCCATCTCCGCAAACTTCTCTTCGAGTTCTGAAGCCTTGATCCCATCCGCCTCCGAAAAATCGGGTTTGTTGTAAATGGCATCTTTCTCCTGCATCACGGACCAGAGCCCGTCATGCCCGCGCAGCACCGTGTTCAACACTGTCTCTTCGTCAAACTCAAAGTGATTTTGACGCAAAACAGCCATCCGCTTATTGTTGTCCAGCGTCACTCGGCCGGAATTGGGAGATGTCTCCCCAGAGAGGATCTTCAAGAAGGTCGACTTACCGGCACCATTGGCACCGATAATCCCATAACAATTGCCATCAGTGAACTTGATATTGACGTCTTCGAAAAGGATACGTTTGCCGAATTGGAGCGTGACGTTGTTGGCCGTGATCATTTTGCTAATATTTTCAGGCCGCAAAGGTATACGATTAAATTGCGTATTGTGGGACATCCAGCCATTTCTGTGATCTTGCCATTTTTCAATGCGGATCAGACCCTGGAGCGTGCTATCGGAAGCATCCTCAGCCAGACTTTTGAAGATTTCGAATTGCTGCTGGTGGATGATGGCAGCACAGATGCTTCGGCAGCGATTGCTGGAAAGTTTCTTCATGACCGGAGGGTGCGGCTGATCCGGATCAATCACAAAGGGGTAGTAGACGCATCCTCTGCGGGTTTAGACCAAAGCTACGCACCATTCATAGCTAGAATGGATGCGGACGACGTGTCGCACCCTGCACGACTCGAGCACCAGAAGGAATATCTGGAAAAACACCCCCATGTGGGAGTTGTGGGGTCAATGGTCAGGTACGTCGGGCCGGCGGAGAATGCAGGCTTTCGGGCCTTTGTCCAGTGGAACAACTCCGTGATATCTCTTCAGGACATCTACTGGCAACAGTTCGTGGAGATGCCCATCGTAAACCCTTCACTGATGTATCGGCGATCGGTCATCCAAGCCTTAGGATGGTATAAAAACGGTGATTTCCCAGAAGATTACGAATTAGTGCTGCGCTACCTGGAGGCAGATATACGTTTCGAAAAGGTCCCTGAGACACTATTGGACTGGTACGATACGCCGACCCGCTTGACAAGGACAGATGCTAAGTACAGTACGAAAAGTTTCTTTCAAATCAAGTCGCAGTATCTCGCACGTTGGCTAGTGAAGAACAATCCCTATCATCCCTGCGTCTGGATTTGGGGAGGTGGCAAACTGAGCCGAAAGAGAAGTGACTTACTGATCGACCTGGGAATCGAAGTACGCGGTTATATCGATGTAAAGGTCCGCACATTGGATCGACCTTGCGTGCGGTTCGACCAGCTACCTGATTCGCCGGATCGATTCATATTGTCCTATGTCGGCAACCGAGGCAAACGCGAAGAGATCTCCATGTTTCTCAGGCAGCGAGGCTATAAAGAGGGAAGAGACTTCCTATCTGCGTCTTAGATCTTTTCTATTACGGGTTCAACCAAGAGATGAGTATTTACGAAGTGTTTTGCTCATTCAGTTTTTAGTACTCACTGGCTGGGTCTCCATTGGTGGCCTTATTGCGATAGTCAGCAAGTATCCCATGACAGCATGATGATTCACGTCCACGATGACGATCAAAAAGGCGAGAGGCTCCTTGGCGGAAACACTCATTTCATCAAGGAAATGGTGCAACTGGAGCGTCAGCATAAACTTATCAGCACCGATCGGGTCGCCAATAGGGGTGAGAAGCGGCTATCGATGACTGCCCCCCCTCATTCCGTCCTAGTTCTGCTAGCTTTGCCGAATGGATTTGGGAAAGTTTAATTCACTGCGCCTCGCACGATTGACATCGGTAGGGGCTTTTCTGGAAGATAGCGCCGGCAACGATGTCCTGCTGCCCAATCGATACGTACCCAAGCACGCTACACCAGGTCAGACCCTGGAAGCTTTCGTCTACCATGACTCGGAGGATCGGCCAGTGGCGGTCACCACGCAACCCTACATCCAGTTGCATGAGTTTGCGGCTCTGAAAGTGAAAGATGTCGGGCCAATGGGCGCTTTCATGGACTGGGGACTGGAAAAGGATCTTCTTGTCCCTTTCAAAGAGCAGAAGAGTAAAATGCAGGCGGGTCGGCGGTATATCGTTTATCTCTACAAGGACGATGTCACGGGAAGACTAGTGGGAACCGCAAAACTCAATCGGGTGGTCTCAAATGACCTTAGCGCACTGCAGGAAGGGCAGGCAGTGAGCCTGTTGGTTGGCGAAAAAACAGACCTCGGCTACGAAGTAATCATCGACAATCAATACAAGGGTTTGCTTTACAACAATGATATCTTCAGAGACATCCTCTTTGGAGAAATCATAACAGGCTACATCAAGACGCTGAGAGAGGACGGAAAAGTAGACGTGACACTGAGAAAGACCGGCATGGATTACCTCGATGATGGGGCCGAACGCATACTAGCCGAACTGCGCGAAAATGACGGTTACCTTGACTTGCACGACAAAAGTGATCCTGAGGACATTCAGCATACCCTGGAAATGAGCAAAAAACAGTTTAAGCGCTCATTGGGGATGCTCTACAAAAAGCGCGTCGTTGAGATTAGGGACGATGGAATATATTTAGTGCAGTGAATAATCGTCGATGACCAAACAACTTAGTCCTTATGAAGCCGTCTGGCTCAAACCCAAAAGAGTATTTGAGCGCATTCGGGATGAGGGCCCTGGTCAAGAGCTGATGATTTTGCCTTTGGTCATCTTGTCCATGATTTTATCTCTGGAAGTTACCCTTCGCAATCAGCCTTTTCTCTCAATCAATAGTGTTTGGATGTTTTTGGGCTTTGGTGTGATTGCCTTCTTGGTCATGGTGGTCCTCATCTTTGTCGTTCAGCCCTGGCTCATCACTGGAGCCGGACGCATTTTTGATGGGCAGGCTTCACACCGGCAGATTGCCAATGTGTTGGCCGTCTCCACGATTCCCTTAAGTGCGGTCTTCACCTACCAGATCCTGGCTTTGTGCTTCGGCGCGATTCCTTCTATCCAATACTTTCAAGGTCGTCCTATTCTTCAACTTTGGACCATTGGACTGACGGTCTATGGCATTGGGATCTGCCAGCGAATGCCGGTCGCCTTTAGTCTGGTGAGCCTTTTCCTTGCAGAGCTCCCGTTCCTCGTGCTTGCCTTCTGGATGCGCTGATCTAGGGTTGGTTACTCGTTACTCATCCTTCAGACACCTGGCTGGATTCGTTTGCGCCGCTCTGAAAGCCTGACTACCTACCGTAACCCATGCGATCAGTAGCGCAACAACGGCGGCACCCCCAAAGATCCACCAGTCCAGGGCAATGCGGTACTTAAAGTCTTCTAACCATAGATTAAGCAAATAGTAAGCCATAGGGATGGCAAAGACGGTTGCTACCAGGACCAGCTTGGTGAAGTCTGCGCTGAGCATCACCACGATGTTAGTCACCGTAGCACCCAATACTTTGCGAATGCCAATCTCCTTCAACCGACGCTCAGCGGTAAAAGCCGCCAGGCCAAATAGTCCCAGACAGGAGATGAGAATGGCAAAAGCAGCGAAGTAACTCGAAAGCTTACCCACCCGTTGCTCCGCTGCATATAGCGCTTGATAGTCCTCGTCGAGAAACTGCGGTTCGAACACGAAGCCGGGGTTGAATTGATTGTAAAGCGCCTGGACGTCTGTCAGGTAGGCACCTTGGTCACCTGGCTTTAGTCTGACCGCCACGTTCCAGGTATTGTCACTCAATGTAAAAAACGCAGGATTAACCTCCGTGTGCAGGGATTGAAAATGGAAATCTTTGACGATCCCCACAATTTCCATATCATACTCCTCCCATAGCTTGATATGCACTCCAATGGGATCCTCAAGCCCCATTACTTTGAGGCCTGCCTCGTTGATGATGATTCTGGCCGTATCAGCTCCGAACTCCCTGCTGAAAGGGCGCCCTTGCACCATCTCAAAGCCCATGGTTTCAAAAAGGTCAGAAGACACCCTGATGTTCTCAAACAGGATTCGCTCCTCCGGACCCTTTCCGGGCCAAACCAGTCCACTGGTATTGCTATTCTGTCCGGTGAGCGTATGGCCGATCGCAGCGGCACTAACCACTCCTGGGAGTCGTTCCAATTCGTTAAGGAACGTGTCGCGGGCATCATCGACTTTACCCTCCTGTTCAAACATCACAACGTTCTCCTGGTCGTACCCCAGGTTTTTGTTGAAAACGAATTGGATCTGCTTATAAATCACAAAGACACCTGCCATCAAGACAATCGTCAACCAAAACTGGAAGACCACCAAGCCCCTACGGGCCCATAGTTCGCCTGGAGATGTTTTGATCTCTCCTTTGAGCACAGCCACCGGCCGAAAAGAACTTAGGTAAAATGCCGGGTAACTGCCCGCCAGTAGTCCCGTGACTGCAGCGGTGAACAGGGCGGCAGCAATTAACTCAGGAGAAAGCTGTAGGACAATGGACTTATCCGTCATCTCATTGAAGGTATCTAAGCCCAACGCGACGATGACCAGTGAAAAGAGCAGGGAAACGAAAGCAATCAGGAGGGACTCGCCTAAATATTGACCAATCAAACTTTTCCGTCCCGCCCCGACTGCCTTCCTCACCCCTACCTCATGTGCTCGCTTGGACGCGCGGGCCGTGGAGAGATTCATAAAATTGATGCAAGCGATGATCAAGATGAAAATCGCAATAGCTGAAAACAACCGAACATATTCGATACGACCACCATCGGGCACTCCATTGTTGTAGCTACCATACAAGTAGCTTTCCGAGTACTTCTTGAGAAAAAGCTCTACGTTGCTGTTTTCACTTCGCTCAGCTACGTAGGTCGCAATCTTGGCTGTCACATCCTCCGAACGCGCACCCTCCGCAAGAATGACAAACGTCCTGGGCCCGTTATTACCCCAGCTTTCGACCCAACTGTTGCGCTCCTTGTAATCTTCAAAAGGGATGACGAAGTCGAACACATAAGTGGAGTTTGCCGGTATGTTCTCAAAGACGCCTGTCACCTGAAGGGGTCGGTCCTGCAGGTAGCGCAGGGTCTTTCCCATCGCTTCTGCAGGACTCCCAAAGAATCGTAAGGCCATGTCTCGGGAAATACAAACTGATGTTTTGTCGCGCAACACCTGGTCCGGATCACCGATCAAAAGTGGAAAAGAGAAAATATTGAAGAAGTCCTCCCCTGCGTGCCATCCGTCTTCTTTGAAGAGCTTATCCTCATAAGAAAATTGATTGGCATTGATCCAGGTAGTGGTCGCAGCATACTGGATCTCGGGATAGTCGACCTTCAGGTTTTCTGCCAGGATACCAGGGGTCGACAAAGTCGTACCTAAGTAATCGGAATAGGTTTGGAACTCCATCACTCTGAAGAGCCGGTCGTCCTTCTCATGAAATTTATCAAAGGACAGTTCATCAGCTACCCACAAGAAAATAAACAAGGCGCAGGATAAACCCGTAGTCAATCCGACCAAGTTGATGATAAAGGATACACGATGTCGCAGGAAATTTCTAAAAGCAGTTTTTAGGTAGTGTGTGAGCATGCTCCGGTGATTTTGAGATTTTGACCCTTGGGGTTGCTAAAAGTACTTCCGCAAAACCCAAAGGTTACAATGCCACTTCAAAGACCCGTCAAATACTCAAGGGTTGCTTTCTCCCTCGGATTTGGGAGGATTGATGAATGGGAGCACCACCATCAACTGGAATACGGAATGATGAGATGAGAATCCAGCATCCTCCTTCCAGACTTCGGTGAATCCTCGAGCATACCGTAAGCGGAACTCGAGTCCCTTACCATCTCGCTGGTTTGGTATCTCGTACCCGACCTCTCCGGTCCATCCAAAGTCGAAGCTTTCAAACCGCTCACTCACATCGTCATCGACGGTGACTGTGGTGCCATCGATCAGCGAGACCTCGGTGATTTGCCGAGCGCCGGTCAGGAAGCTGAATTGCGGACCCGTGGATAGGTAGAAGCCGCTTTTCGTTTTGAATTGTAGAGGTATGGGTATGTCAATGTAATTGAGCCTCAGGTCACTGGACGCATCCTCTACCTGAAGTTCGTCGTCCAGTTCGAAAGGGATGTCAAGATTTCTGGCACCTTTTCTAGAAAGAGGTTTAAACTCTGGCTCCAAGTACCATTGGTCGCCCAGTCTGATGTGTGTGCCTAGCCCGAAGTTGATCCCGAGCCTTGCATCTCCCTCGTCGAAATTGGTCATTTGAGCAACGTTCAGACCTCCGTCCAAGCTTAGGTAAAACTTCTCGGAGGCCACCTTGTCTCCAAAGAAATAGACCAATATTGCGGCTTGGCCGCTGGCATTCATGCAGGACAGTCCCAACACCACCAGCAAAACGCATGAATGTGTCAAGGTCCCCAAACCTTTTCCCTTGCTGATCACGAGGCGCCCCCTTCGGTTGATTCTACACCAGCAAGTAGCTCGTCCCAACACGCCGCCAAATGCCCGAAAAACAATCCCTCTACCCGGTTATGAAGCATCCGAGAATGCAGGACACTCTCGATGCGCAGCTCCAAACAGTGCTGCACTGCCTCCAATGTCCCTGGTCGTGCTGGCATTCGAACGTTGACAGGATCTCCACTGAGCATGATCTCCTGAAGCCGCTCGTACTTCCCAAGATAAAAAGGCGTCATTACCTGCGGAGAGATTTGAAAGTTGCACGATCGTAAGGTACAAGGTGGCATTTCATTGTCTGAAGCCTCCTTTCGATTGTGGAAGTTGACCCCCACTACTGCTTCTCCCCCGTCCTCTCCTGGCCGGATACCGATATCCAAGTACCATTGTTGGACGTCGCTTTTTCTCCGGATAAATAACACACGCTCCTCCAACGTGACACGAGACAGCCGAAACTCCAGTCCCGCTTGCAAGTTGCCCTGCAGTAGCGTACCGTGAAGGAAGGGCGACTCAAAAACGTATCGACTACCTTGGTACTCCACCTTATCCACCATCGAATTGAGGATGTGGAAGGTCTCTTTGAGCGGCAGGTTGGTTTCAAACTTTCTCATAGCCGCTAGTGCTCCGAGTGCACCGTCGTATCCTGGATCACTAGCGTTTCTTCGGCACGATAGTAGTTAAAAGCCAAATCCGGAAACTCTTTGGTAAGCAGCCGTATTTTCTCAAGACGCGGCTCCAGATTCTTTGGATAGACCAGTAAGTAGCAGTGTTCGTTGAACTTCTTGATCTTAGTGAAGTTGGCAATCTCGGTCTCCTGGGCCATTTCAATGTACTTGTGTACTTCGGCCATTTGGTCGGCCGGGCCGGCAATCAGCAAAAAGTGAGGTTTGGCGCTCATTGGTGTGGCAAATGGTGATGATCGTAATATAGCAAATTAGGGTACTTGACGCGGCTCGAAAACAAAACGGGTCCGCTCATCTTTGAACCAGTCTATCATTTTAATAATCCCCACATAATTGAGGAAGATTCCCAAGGGCACACCTATCCACCAATCGACTGGAGACGCCAAGGCTGTGTCTCGCGACAGATGAACGAAGAAGTAAATGACTACAGGTAGGAAAAAGAGGATACTGGTCGCCATACCCGCATTAAAAAAAGTCTTCCCCCGAATGTTAAAGAGGAATGTATGCGCCAGAAAATTACCCGCTGAAATTATCATGGTAGCGATACCAAGCCAAACCGTGACTTCACCGAAAAAAACTGCCAGCCCGTAGGTAAGCCACCCAGTGACGACATTGACCAGCAGTGCGGTATGGCTATTGAGCGGATACCGATCCGGCTGACTACTACGAAAAAGCACCTTGTTCGCCATCCCGGGAAAAGTGCCCACGACGCGGTACTCCTCAAGCTGATGAAGGAATAAACTGATCAGGCTCAACCACATGATCACGCCGTAGCTGGTCAGATCAGAGAATGAGTACCACAAGTAGATCGCACTGAGTATAGCAAGTAGACCGGCGACATCATACCAATGTTTTCTAAGAAAATCCATGTCGCAACGTATTTTCCGCTGTCAGGGCTTGACAGGAAACTTCTGAAACAGCCTCTGGGCCGCTTTGTCGATGCGCTTATTGGCCTTCTTGGGGTTGGGGGTGAGCGTACCTTTGGCAATGGACTGCCAGATCATCTGGTTACCTTTGACATCCACCATATCTAACGTGACCGTACCGGCTTCGTATTCGCGTACAACAATCTCTTCAGACTGCCAGTGATAATTCCTAGTACCAATGTACCTGGGTGCATCCCTAATGTCAGTCTCCCGGGTTTGCACCTCTTCACTGATCGTTACGCCCACGTTGAGCAACAAATCAGGATTGTTGCTTTGCTTTTGATACCCTCTGGCATCCATTTCATTGGAAATAGCCTGCAGCAACCTGCGCAGCCCTTCCTTTCGAGGCTGGAAATCAGGGATGGATTCGATGTCTACGCTATCAATGTGGTATGTCTTAAACTGAGACATATCGACATCCTCGATATGATCATAAGAGACAAGGTACTGGGCCTGCAAACCATGGACCAGACAGGCCGCAAACAGTAGGGTAAATAGCTTCTTCATAGGGCGTTTGGTTTAATGCTACGATAAGTCTGTATCGACCACTCAAGTTAAGGCTAATTCCATAAAACCAATGCTCAGGATCAGGGGTATGTTGGTCTCTCACACCACCCAAAGAGGTGCCCAATTTAGAATACTGAGTTAAATGCGTAGCTCCTGCCTTTGGGTGAGAGGAGATGACCTACAGCTAGGACTAAGGAGCAACAACTTTCTTCGTGGTCAATTCTCCAGCCATCAACTTCCCAAAATAGGCGGCTTCCTTACTGATCGACTTAGGATCCTTTGTCTTGGTCATGGCAGTCCAGACCAATCGGCCCGTATCGACATCGAACAGATCTGACTCCAGGAAATAGGTAGACTTCGTCGTGTAGTAGCCCGACGAGTGTACGGTGCTCGCCATATGGGTATAAAACTGATCATAGGTGTAGTGATTGGCCAAGGCAAAGTCATAGCCATAGTTATAGTAGTTGGCGCCTGGAGGGATGGTGTAAGCGACGTTTACATCGATACCCTTGCGGTGGTACACCTTGTCTTGCTCCTCACGGACCACGCTGATCAGGAGAATGGCATCGAGATCGAACTTACGCACTCGCTCCCGGACGCGGGCCTGGAACTTCTCAGCACCTTCCGCTCTGATCTTGTCCATATACTCTTGGTTGCTGGCAAATGGAAAGATATCGAAGGTACCGAGGGCTTTGATTCCTCGCTGTCGCAGTTGAGAAGCCAGCTCGGTCTCTACCAGCGCCTTGCTGGATACCTTGGGGGCAAGGAGCACAATGCCAATATTCTCATACGTCGCAGGCGTCAGCTCTCTGTCTTGCCAGGAACTCTCTAACTGGGTACCTACGCAACTGCACAATAGGCATATCAGCCCTAAGAGCAGGATATTTGTCTTTTTGTTCATCAAAGTAGATTTATGTAAAGGGTGAGCGTCGTGCGTAATCAGCCCCCAACTCGAATGACGATACCTCCACCCAGGCCAAACTGAAAAAGGGTCGAATAGGTACTGACACCTGCTCCTGAACCACCCGTACCAAAGTAGAATCCACCGCCTACGCCCTGCACCGCGGACAGAAGGTGCGCCTGCATCTTGAGGCCCACGCGCTCAGTGGCCCAGATATTGGCTCCAAGTTTGAATCCCCAACTGAACCGGGTGACAGAGTTGGGCTCGCGATCGATAGGAGATTTGTTGTCATAGATCACGGCACCTACCATCACTCCTGCATATCCCTCCAAGGGTCCACCCGTATCCAGGTATCGGGCGCCACCAGCCATGATATAATTGATGGCTGCATCCAGTGTCCGGCGCACTTCTCCATCGTCCCAGTAGCGAATGGGCACCTGCGTATCTTGTCGATAGTATGAAAGCTCGATACCGTAGTCATCGTAAGGAAGCACTTCAACACCAACGCCCCACTGATAACCTCCAAGTATTTTCCCTTCCAGAAAGCTGGTGGGACTGAATCGACTGTCAAATCGATCATCGAATATGAAGGCGTTGTATTGATTGAGGCGGATCTCCTGTGCATTCGAATCGTAAAAAATCCCGCACAACGCCATCATGAGTAGTATCTTCTTCATCTTTTCGGGTTTTTCATTGTAGCTGGGTAAAGCTATTCAAAAACACGTACATGATTGGTTTTTTGATCAGCCGCAGGTCGGAGGCCGAGGCATGTGGTCAAAAACTCAATTTGAATCCAACAAGTACACCAGAGATATTTTGTGAAATCAGCCGTCTCTCCTCCACCTCATCAAAGTCCCAGTCAATCAATCGGTATCCTAGGTGCACCGAAAACAGTTCGAGCAAGCGATAGCCCGCAGTTGCGCCGAATTGCGTGGTGGACTGAGAGCTGGCACCAAATCCTCCGATACTTCCGAAAAGCCCCAAGTCCAATTTCGAGAAGACCACGTACTTTGCGCGCAATCCCAAAATGGGGTCCCAGTTGGAGCGATTGCTGGACGCCGTGCCGGACATGGAGCCTTGCACTGCGATCTCACTATCGCTATGGTAATACTGTATGCCTGGCAGCGCGTCGAGCCGAAACTTATCGCTGCCGTGAATCCTGAAAATGCCAGAGAGCGTGACTAGTGTACTGTTCACGTCTACGGATACCCGGTCAACATTAGGCACCTCAGGCTCGTCACTTGCGGAGAGTTGGATATACCCCACATCCAGAAGCACACCAAATCGCTCTTTGACGGCCTCACCTCGGAGCAGAAATCCCAGTTGATAATTGTCCAGGAAGTCAGGCAGATCGATGTCCACGGCTCTGGAAAAGTCCAGTGGCAGTACCTCTACGCCGGTATTTCCCGTCCAAAGCGAGGCTGAGATTTCGTACTCCCAGTCTTCTTCTTGGGAAAAGCCCTCGACTGCGACAAAAAAGGCTAGCGTCAGGAAAGCGTGGCGTAAGATCCGAACGAAACGGGTAGATTCAATTATCCTTAGCATACCTCCACAAATCTAGAGGCAGTGAAGCATCCAATGGCCAATAGCGCTTTCAAAAATATATTCAGAAACGTCAGGGCCTTGGGCTTTCCGCTTTTCTTTTTTGTTGCCAAAGTCTCATCATTAGCCCAAAAATGGACATATTGAAGATATGCATCTGCGCCGTCTCCTACTCCCAAGCTGGGGCCTATGTCTACTCCTACTTTTCGGTAACTGTACATCTCCGATAAGCGATCGTCCCAACATCCTTTTGATCAATATCGATGATATGGGTTGGAGGGATCTAAGTATACAGGGTAGTCAATACTACGAAACGCCCCATCTGGACAGCCTGGCGCGCCATGGTATGATCTTTACCAATGGTTATGCTGCTGCGGCCAACTGTGCCCCGAGTCGGGCAAGCTTGATGACCGGCTTGTGGACCACGCGCCACGGGATCTATACGGTTGGTTCTTCGGAAAGGGGGGCATCCAAGGATCGGAGGCTTATCCCTACGAAAAACATCACAAGGCTTGACGAGCGCTTCGTGACCGTAGCCGAAGTCTTGCAAGATGCAGGATATGCGACCTGTCAGGCGGGAAAGTGGCACTTATCAAAAGACCCAAAACCTTATGGATTTGATTTGAGCATCGGAGGCGGTCACAACGGGCATCCGAGCAGCTACTACCCACCCTACGGCAATGTAGACCTACTGCCGCCTAATGAGGAGTACCTGACCGATTTCATCATGACCCGTACGTTGACATTTATAGACTCCGTATCGAGGCCATTCTTCTTGTACTACTCGCCGTATGCTGTGCATACACCCATACAGCCAGTACACCAGCTACTTCCAAAATACGAAAACAAGTCTTCATGGAATGGGCAAGCAAATGCAGACTATGCCACGATGGTGGAGAATCTGGATCGAAACATTGGCCGCTTGATTGCCCGACTCGAAGCCACGGGGCAGATGGACAATACGCTCATCATTTTCACCTCGGACAATGGTGGTCTCTTCGGTATCACCCAGCAAAAGCCTTTGCGGGCCGGAAAGGGGAGTTACTACGAAGGTGGCATACGTGTGCCCTTCTTCTTTCATTGGGCCGGTCGAATAGCAGTCGGCGCGCGGAGCAACGAGCCAATGACCCATCTTGATCTATTCCCAACGATACTGGACGCTGCCGATATTGTTGATTTCCAACAGGAGCTCGATGGCGTCAATTTGCTACCTCATTTGCTGGGTGAGAGCGAAATAGCCGAACGAACGCTGTTTTGGCACTTTCCGATCTACCTGCAGGCCTACAATCCCCGACAAAATGAAAATCGAGACCTCCTCTTTCGGACTCGACCGGGAGCGGTAATCATGAAGGGCATGTGGAAGCTGCACTATTATTTCGAAGACCGTGGGATAGAACTTTACGACCTGAGCCAGGACATTGGCGAGCAGCACAACCTTGCGGATACAGAACCGGCTCAGCGTGAGGAATTGCTCGCTATATTGAGAGACTGGTGGTCAGACGCTGAGGCGCCGATTCCCGCCGAACCCAATCCAGACTTTATCCCACAAGAAAGGTGAAAAGGGGCGCGATTGCCATAGACCGCGCCCGCTGACTTTAGTTGTGGAGCTTGAAATGGATGGGTACCATCATCCGCACCTTGACCGGGCGGCCCCGCTGCTTGCCCGGATTCCAGGCTGGCGCCAGCGCCATCACTCGAAGTGCTTCTTCATCACACCCAGCGCCAATGCCCTTCACGACTTTGGCATCTCCAACATTACCAAGTTCGTCAACGACAAATTGTAGATAGACGACGCCCTCGATGCCCATGCGCCGAGCTTGCTTAGGATACTTCATCTTCTTTGACAGGAATCCATAAAACGCAGCCAAGCCACCTGCTGGAGTAGGCATTTCTTCGACGATATCGTGAATGACCTCAACTTCCTCCGCCGGCGCCTCAGGAATGAAAACCTCCTCGTCTGGATCGAACTCCCCTATCTCATTATCAATCACCAGCTCGTCCGGCACCTCAACCTCTTCCGTCGTCTCTATGACCTCATTAGGAATGATCTTGGGCTTGGGTGGCTCAGGAGGTTCGTGGAAGGTGATGGGCGGCAGTTCTACCTCTTCCCAATTGCCACCATCCAACTGATCCACGGTTACCGGATTGGTCGGGCTCCTCCATTCAAAGGCGGTGATTGTCATCGCCAAGCTGATGACTAGTCCAATGGTAAAAAACTGGCCTCTTCTTCGATTGAGGTCTAGTTTCGGATTCTTTTTCACTTCCATATTTAGCTATTTATTAGTTGTTATAAATTCTTATCAGCATTTTCAAATTGAAGTTCGGGGTGGCCCAATGGCGGACTTTGTTCGACAGGATTGGCTGCAACGCCAAAGACGATAGCAAGAATCAGCGTCACGATGGCCAAAGCCAGCAGCACTTTGGTCCTGAGCTCCCTCCGGCGTCGCTCCTCGTATTCTCGACGAAACCGGTTGAAATCTTTGTGCCTTTGGATTTGTCCCTGCTTGAAGGACCCTCGGCGTATCTTGTATTCCCTGCTCATGACAGTAAAAGTTTCCTCATTCTCGTCAATAGTCTATAGGTTCTCATCTTGGCCCCACTCTCAGATATACCAAGGAGCTCGGCGATTTCTTTAAAAGTTTGGTCTTCGAAAAACTTCAGTTCGATGAGCCTGAGGTCTTCTTCCTCTAACTCGTTCAATAGCTGAGGAAGTCGCTCCAACAGCGTTTGGTCTTCGACCTCCGACTCCATCACCATTTCCATTCGTTCACCCTCGATTACGAAGACTCGTGTACGTCCTCGAAAGTGTTTCCGAACTTCATTGGACGCAATCTGGAAGAGCCAAGCCCCGAAGGGACGACCCATCCAGCGGTACTTACCGATGCCCTTCAAGGCCTTATAGAAGGTCTGAGAACAAAGATCCGCCGCGAGTGCCTCATCGTCCGTCCTCCGAAAAATGTACCGGTATACAGCGTCGAAATATTTATTGTATAAGGGCTCGAAATGCTCACTGTTCTCCTTGGCGCGGCTGATCCACGCTCGTTCTTGCGCTAGCTGTATGTCGGAGTCAAGTTTTGGCACCAGATATTCCACGTTTTACACTTATAATCCAAGAACGCGAGGATAGTCACTTACTGATATGCTAAATTTTTCCATAGTGTCATCAAGCGGAATAATTATCGCTGAATGTGTGTGTGACTATTGAATTATTTGGGATTGTAGGAGTAAAAAGCTTATGAAATCAAATGCGGAAGCGCCAAGTGTGAACAGCGGGTCGATGGCCGATATCGCTTTTTTGCTCTTGATATTTTTCCTAGTGACTACGACCATCAGCCAGGAAGAGGGGTTGACATTGAAGCTCCCACCAGAGCCCGAGCAATTGCAATCACAAAAGATGCACGACCGAAACGTCTTCAAGATCCTCATCAACTCTCAGAATCAGTTCCTCATCGAGGGCGAAGCTGCGTCGAATCTAACGGGCCTGAACGAACGGTTGAAGGCGTTTATACTCAACCGCGGTCACGATCCCAATCTGTCCGACACACCGGAGAAAGCTATCATTTCCATCAAGACCAGCAGAGGTACCGATTACAAGTTTTTCATCGCCGTACTGGATGAGGCCAAAGGAGCGTACTATGACATTTATGCTCAAAACGTTGGGCTGACCAGCTCTCAATACCGTCAGCTGGACTCTAGCAAACCATCAGAAAACGCACAGTATCAAAAGGGGAAGGAGGGCATCCCCATGAACATTTCGATCGCAGAACCAGAAAAAGTAGGGTCATGAGCAAATTCAAGACAAAAGGTAAACACGCCACGCAGGTGAATACCTCGGCGCTCCCAGACATTGTGTTTCTGCTGTTGTTCTTTTTCATGATGAGCGCAACCATCCGACCTAAGCCCTCACCATTAGCGATCCAAGAGCCTCGCGCCCAGGCTTTGACGCAGGCCGAGCGCCGGGAGCTGATCCGGGAGCTGCAAATCGGTCCTCGACCCGGCCGGACCTCCTCGGTCATCATGGCCGATGCCAAAGTGCTCAAAGTAGAAGAAGTCGCCTCTTGGGTCATTGAGCAACGAAACACCTTACCTGAGAACCTACAGCCCCAGATGATCGTGCTGATCCGGGCAGATGAGTATGTGGACATGGGATTGATTTCGGACGTGCAACAGGAGCTAAGAAAGTCGAACGCGAGGAAGGTCTTGTACCGGGCGTTGAAGGGTCCGCAAAACAGCCAAATGGGTGACTAGTATAAAGTGCGGGACTTCACGTGTACAACTAAAACAGGGAGCTGATATAAATCCTGATGACCCCCTAGCGTACCGCAGGTGTCGGGAAAGAGCGCTTGTCGTAAACATATGTAGGTCCATCAAAGGCCATGTATGACTCCCTCAGCGCTGCTCCAGAGCGATGGCTAAGCCAGACCACTGACGAACGACTATAGTTCAATCGCGCACCGTCCTCGAACGTGAGCTTCACAATCAACCCTAAGTCGTCTTCGGTAACTTCATAAACGCCCACATCTGTCAAGCTGCCCCGTACCTTGACAAAGGTGTTATCGCTCAAAAACTCAATAGACTCCTGATAATCGGGTTCGGAAATTGGATTGGGTTCTCCTGCCCGCATGTTGGTCCACTGAATCGCGCTCAGTTCCCAGGTGCCCAAGAGGTGAAATGATTCTTCAACTATCGGCTCAGTATCACATCCAGAGAGTACAACGAGCACGGATACGAACCCGACCGCAGACAATCTTCGTGCGGAAAGAAGAAGGCTAACAACTGATTTCATCGCGCATGTTTTTCTACCTGATACTTACTCCAAATTCATGCCACTATCCAATCGGAGCCAAGTAAATTTCAACATCACCTCCCAAAAGTTGGTTAACTTCATGGCATCAGCCATACAAGTACCAGAGCTAACCGATATGCAAAAACGTCTCACCTTCCTTCTAATCACTTTCATCGCCGTCCTTGTCATCACCTACTCCTGCAGCCAGCTCCGGGAGAGCAGCAAACAACCTGCCTTGGCGATCGCTCCGGACAATGGCAGTATCAGCCTGCCTGATGGCTTCAGCGCGGTCGTGGTGGCCGACAGCTTGGGGCGTGGGCGACACATCGCAGTCAATGGCAATGGCGACATCTACATCAAACTCCGCGGCGTAGAAGAAGGTAAAGGAGGTATTGCCGCCCTCAGGGACAACAACGGAGATGGCCAGGCGGACCAAATCGACTATTTTGACGACTTAGGAGGGACGGGCATCGCCATCCAAAACGACTTCCTCTACTATGCGTCGGACTCTGCGGTTTTTCGTAAGCCACTCGATGGCAACCTGGTGCCTCAGGCGCCCCGAGATACCATCGTGATTGGCCTACCCAGCCAGAGAAATCACGCAGCGAAGCCAATCACGTTCGATGGGGCAGGTAATTTGTACGTGAACGTTGGTGCTCCTTCCAATGCTTGTCAGGAGGAAGATCGCCAACTAGGCTCCCCCGCCATGGACCCTTGTCCCTACCTGGAACTGCAGGGAAGTGTATGGCGATTCAGTGACAGTAAGTTCAATCAAACCCAACAAGTCGAAGGATACAAGTACTCAACAGGGATCCGTAATATGGTCGCACTAGAGTGGAACGCTGGCGCTGGAGCCCTATACGGAGTACAGCACGGTCGTGATATGCTCAATACCCTCTACCCGAATCAGTACGACAACGAAGGCAACGCCGAGTTACCTTCTGAGGAATTTTATCGCTTCGAAGACGGTGGCGACTATGGCTGGCCATTTTGCTACTACGACCACATCAAAGGCAAGAAAGTCCTGGCACCCGAGTACGGAGGCGACGGTGAGGTGCAGGATCGATGTGCGGACGTGGGACAACCCATCATGGGATTCCCGGCGCACATTGCCCCCAATGACCTGCTGTTTTACTCTGGGAACTTATTCCCGGAGCGATACAAAGGAGGAGCTTTCATCGCTTTCCACGGCTCGTGGAATCGCGCTCCACTACCGCAGAAAGGCTACTTCGTGGTTTTTGTTCCCTTCGAGAATGGCATGCCCTCTGGAGATTGGGAGATATTCGCCGACAACTTTGCCGGAGAGCCAGGCGCAGAGCTGCGATCTCCTCGTGCGGCGGAGTTCCGTCCCACAGGATTGGCTGAAGGACCTGACGGTTCGCTCTACGTCGTCGACTCGAATCGAGGACGTGTCTGGAGGATCGTGTATTCACCGCCGGCCTGATCAAATTGAAAATTGATAATGGAGAATTGAAAATGACAAACTCGAGCCCAATCGCTTTGAGGGTTGGATTCTCAAGAAATTGTGAATGTTGTAAGATGAATTTTCAATAGATCCAATGTACTTCAAGCCAGAAATGTAGTCATCGGCCTTGAGCGGTCCTTACGATCGAAGTGAGTATTCGAATAAGCTCTTCTGATTGGTCAGTGAGATGGTCTACCCTGATTTGAACCAAGTCGCTTT
>JBCCXG010000015.1:0-22927 GCA_039191945.1 Bacteroidota bacterium | reverse complement strand
GGCGCCAATGGACTACTGGGGCAAAAACTGATCGCTGCAACTTGTAAAAGTGACACGATCCAGGTAATCGGTACAGGACGAGGACCGGACCGGAACCCTGCGGGTCCCCATCAATACCGAACCTTGGACGTCACGGATCGCAAAGCGGTACTAAGTACCGTGGCGGAGGTCGCACCCGATGCTATCATCAATACGGCTGCTATGACCCAGGTGGATCAATGCGAGACCGATCGTGAAGCTTGTTGGGAGCAGAATGTCGGCGCCGTGGGCCATTTGATTGAGGCTTGCCATCCAATCGACTGTCATCTCATCCATTTATCCACTGACTTCATCTTCGACGGGACCGCAGGACCCTATCCGGAAGATGCCGAGCCCAATCCCCTGAGTTACTATGGAGAAAGCAAGCTCGCATCAGAACGGCTGTTAGAAGAAAGCTCCATTGACTATGCGATTGTAAGGACCGTCTTAGTTTACGGGATCGTACCAGATATGAGCCGCTCCAATATCATCCTCTGGGTGAAGAAGAATCTGGAGGGACGTCAATCCATCAAAGTCGTCAATGACCAATGGAGAAGCCCCACTCTGGCGGAGGACCTGGCCCAGGGTTGCTTACTTATTGCGCAACAAAGGGCGACTGGGGTTTACAACGTCTCCGGTAAAGACCTACTCACCCCTTATGATATGGCGGTAGCTACGGCCACTTTTTTTGGACTTGACATGTCCACCATGGAGGAGGCAGACGGAAGCATTTTCCAACAAACCGCTCGGCGCCCAGCCAGGACCGGTTTCATTTTGGACAAAGCGCGTAAACAGTTGGGCTACGAACCTCGTAGTTTTAAAGAGGGACTGGCCATCGTGCAGCGCCAGTTGGCCGAACTGATGGTAGATTAACGATTGGAAGCAAAAATTGACAACTTTCAAGGCTGGCTCAATAGCTCAGACGATTCCATACTAAAGGGGATCATCGAGGACATGCTCCTCGGGGCTGGCTTTACGATTCTCAACTTCGTGGAGCACCATTTTCAGCCCCAAGGCTATACTGCCCTCTGGTTGCTTGCAGAGAGTCACTGCGCGCTTCATACTTTTCCAGAAGAAGAGCGCTCCTACATTGAACTAAGCAGCTGCAATGGAGACTTGTACGTCAATTTTGTGAGCACCTTCAATACGTACCGCAAAGACCTGCATGGGGGCTGACGCGAAGCAGAAGTACCTTTTGCGAAGCGGCCTCCTTTTGTGGGCCCTCAACGTCGTAGGATGGTCCGCTGGGCTCTATCGGCATTATTTTGACCTCAAAACACAAGATGTGCTGGCCATGGCTGCATGGATGGCGGTGTCTGTAGTGATTGGTATCATCATTCGGCAGGGCCAGGCACAACTGCGAGGTAAGCCATGGCTTGTTTGGGTATTGGTAGTTACCCACTTTGCGACTTCATCACTTCTCGACTGGTTCGTACTCCATACGTATCATGGTTGGACCTTGATCTATGGTTATTTGACCTTGACGGGACTAGCCATTGGACAGTTTTGGTCGTATCCCAGTCGCGTGGTGATGGCACCAGTCGTTACGCTTTTTGCATGGTTGCTGCCTACTACGGCTGTACCCGGCCAACAGCTCTACTACGACAAGGTGGTGCACTCGCTTGAAACTAAAAAAGGGGTAGTTCATACCGCCCAGTGGAAGGGAGATGTTTGGACACATTACAATAAGCAACTGTCCGTATCCACCATTGACGCGCATATGTTCTATGAACCCTTGGTCCATCCTATCATGCAGCTAGCACCCACCCCAACTCGGGTACTGCTCATCGGTGGTGATAACGGTGCTGCAGTCACGGAACTTCGAAAATACCAGCAAATCCAACTTGAAGTGTTGCCTTACGACATGGAGTTCTTCCGGTTTTCGGTTGGGAAAACCAACTTTCGAGTGCATGATGCTGAGATTTTTCATCACCTCACCCTCACGGACGATATCTTCGACGTCATCATTGTCGATTTGCCAGATCCCCGTACGATCGCCACCAACCAGTACTACACATTGGAATTCTACAAGGCCTGCCACTCGAGATTGACCGCGACGGGTCAGATGGTCACTCAATCAGGCAGCCCTTACTTGCAAGCATCCAGTTTTCGGACGATATTGACCACACTGCAGAGCGCGGGCTTCGCCACCGTACCTTTCCACAATCAAGTGCCCTCCTTGGGTCAGTGGAGTTGGGTCCTGGCTGGCAGAGGATATTCGCAAAAGGACCTTGAGGAACAACTTAGTGCAGTAAAGCCGCAGGTCCCCACCGTATGGTGGAACCAAGAGGCGATGTGGATGATGATGAGTTTTGGGAAGACGAGCTTTTTTCATGACCGAAAGGTTGCTGTTAACCGTATGGATGACCCCATGCTAGGAGGGCGCATAGCGGCGAGAAGGAAGTAATGGGACAGTGGATATTCAATAAGAGAACAGATCTGACGTGGCTTTTTCTACCAGTATGGATGTGTTGGCTAGTGCTGCTCCTTCTGCCGGCGGATATTCGGACCATGGACTCGCCCCTTTGGGTTTGGATTGTCTTCGTCCTTGGCATCGACGTGAGCCATGTATGGAGCACCCTCTTTCGTACCTATTTGGATCGCGAAGAGTTTACCAAGCACAGGCGCTTACTCATTTTCGCACCTGTTGCAGGGTTCCTGTTGGCACTTATCATCGCGTCGATCTCGCTTACGCTCTTCTGGCGTATACTGGCTTACGTGGCGGTCTTCCACTTTGTAAAGCAGCAGTATGGCTTTATGCGGATTTACAAGGCAAAAGCCCGTGACTTTGGCCGACAGCGGATTGGAGACAACTTCGTCATCTATCTCTCCATGATCTATCCGATCCTCTTCTGGCATTTGAACAGCGATCGAGCCTTCTCATGGTTCATGGACGGTGATTTTGTGTCATTCAATCTAGGTCCCCTTTTACCCGTCTTCAATACCGTCGGCACTGCGATTTATGTCTGCCTGATTGGCGCCTGGCTCGTGCAGGAACTCCTCCGACAGCGCGGCAACTTCCCTGTTGGCAAGCTTCTGTGGGTACTGACCACAGCCGTGAACTGGTCGTTGGGGATTGTCTTTTTCAACTCTGATCTCGTCTTTACCATTACCAACGTCGTGGCCCACGGAATGCCCTACATGGCACTAGTCATCTTCTACCAAAGGCGAAAAGGGAAATTGACCCATGCTCGAAACCGAGGTGTAGCTTATGCACTGACAATCATTGGCGTCGTATTGTTGTTGGCATTCGGTGAAGAATACTTCTGGGATCAATTTGTAAACCGGACCCATCCTCAGGTCTTTGGTGCTGTGTTTCCTTACTTGGCTGAAGCGCCTACGCTGCCGTGGCAGGTACTGGCAACTGCCTTTCTGTCCGTTCCGCAGATTGCGCACTATATCATCGATGGATTCATTTGGAAAAACAATGAAAAAAACCCCTACCTAAAGCCCGTCTTGTTCGGATCTGCATGAAACGACGTCGATTTCTTCGAAATACCGCCCTGGCGACCACTCTTCCTTTCTGGATGCAGCGATGCGAAAGCGTACGCGACGTGGAGTTCCCGGTACACATCCATTCGGATCAACCAACAGGCCACCTGGTCTTTGAGTCTCTGCAATGGAAGCGAGGTACCACGACGACGTGTGATATTGCCATCGTTGGTGGGGGCTTAGCGGGTCTCGCTGCAGCTTATGATCTCAAGAACGAGGATTTTCGGCTCTTTGAGCTATCCGACCGGTTAGGAGGGACCTCCGCAAGCGTAGGTAACCAAGGTTTTCCCCTATGTCAGGGCGCACATTACGACCTGGATTACCCAGAATACTACGGGGAGGATGTGCTCGGCTTGCTCGAAGAGTTGAAGATCGTTCAGTACCAGCCCTGGAAAAAGGCGTGGTCCTTTGTCGACCAACAGTACATCATCCCGGCAGCCCGACGACAGCAGTGCTCCTACTATGGGCAGATCCAAGAAGATGTGATACCCGAGGGCCCCACAAAAGCACAATTCCTGGATATCCTTTCAGCCTTTGACGGGGAAATGACGCTACCTACTCGAATGATATCGGAGGACCTCCAATACTTGAACGAGGTGACCTTTCTAGACTTCCTCAAGTCAAGGATGCAGGTCTCGAGTGACTTCGAACGTCAACTGGACTATCACATGATGGATGACTACGGGGGCACCACGGCTCAGGTATCGGCGCTCGCAGGCATTCACTACTTCTCTTGTCGCCCCTACTACCTAAAGCCGGTGAGTCTCTTCTCACCACCCCGGGGCAACGACTACTTCGTCCAAAAGATATCCGGTAAGCTTCCCCAGGATCGAATTCATCTCAACCATCTGATCCGACGCATTGAGCATCAGGGCGGTGACTTCATCTTAGAAGTAGTGGACGTGGTGAACCAACAAGTCCATACGGTCAGGGCCAATCAGGTCGTATACGCTGGACAAAAGCATGCATTGAAGCACATCTTCCCCAGTGAATATCCGCTTTTCGAACACAATCGGTATGCCCCGTGGCTCGTGATCAATTTTGTGTGCAAACCTCACAAAGGGCGCTACGGCTATTGGCAGAATGAATTTGTAGGTGAAGAACCCAGTTTTCTCGGCTTCATCGACTCAAGTGTACAAGATCCTGACACCTTGGGAGACCATCGCGTATTTACGGCCTACTATTGCTTGAAACCCGAGGACCGGGAATACCTAAGTCAGCTGGGTCAGGAAAGCCAGCGTGTAACGGCTGAAACCCTGGATTATATTCGGACAATGATCCCCGATGACATTGTGGTGGAGAGGGCATTTGTCAATGTCATGGGCCATGCAATGCCCATTCCTCAGACAGGCTATTTGTTCAACGACGCCAATCATAAAAAGAGCAAACTGACGTACGCTGGGGTAGACAATGGCAGACTACCGTTACTTTTTGAGGCCCTAGACTCCGGTTTGATGGCCTCGGCGATGGTTTAGCTTTCTCCTCGCTTCCGAGATTCCAGCTCATTGACCATGGTCTGCAGCTCTCTCTTCAGCTTCACCTCTTTCTTCCGAGCCTTCTCTTTGTGATGCTCAAATTCTTGGCTCAGAGACTCTAGCTCTTTCTGCGCCCTACTCGTGACCTGGTGGCTTTCTTTGAAGCGCCAAAAAACGACACCGAGCAGCACGACAAGCACGCCAATGATGATCCAAACGAGTAGATGATAAGCACTTTTCTCCATCTGGATCCCGACGAACTGAATCGTACTTACCTGCTCCTGGAGATTTGCGGCTTGTTGCAGTGCGGCGGCACTTTGTTGTTGGTAGTCGGCGGCCACACCTCGTTGCTCTTGCACTGTTTTCTCGAGTGCTTCGATCGTGGATTGATCATTTGCCATGGAGTCCAGGACCGCCCCCCAAAAGCTATTGAGTCGCTCGGTCCTGATCACCTTATAGATCTCATAGGTTTCGCTGGTCCGCAATAATTCCTGAAAAGACTGATCAATAGACAACGTGTCCTGCGCAAGGATTTGGGACGACACGAAGTACAGGGTAAACAGTGAAAAAATCCTGCGGTAGGTCATCAACATGGTGTTCGCCTTAGGTTCAAAACACGAAGTAATTCAACAAATAATTAATCTGCAAAAAGCAAAACGCAAGCCTAGGAAAAAAGTGCTCTGAGAGTGGATTTTTAGCGATTTACCTACAAATAATCAATAGACGTCCCATCGCCCCCTGAGGTAATAGCGGTATAAAACGGGTTGATGAATCTTGTTGATTTTGACCTCTTTATCCGTTATTTGAAATACTTGCTTGCCAAATGACGAAATGAGGGTCAATGCGTCCTCTGTTAACCACGACGTCTCGACAGTCAATTTTCCACTTTGTAAGTCCCCTTTTAAGTCGCGACCCTTCTGTTTGGCACCTATCACCCAGCCCCATTCTCCCAAAGTGATCACCTGGTTGTGCAGCGGCAAAGTCTCAAATCCTGCAGCTTCCAGGGTGCGTTGGATACATTCGAAAGCCCTACTTGCATAGTAAGGACTCCCGGCTTGGGTGATAAATATACCGTCCGATGTCAATGCACGACGGGCTAGAAAGTAGAACTCCTGTGTGTAGAGGCGGCCCAGGTCTACCGTCCTCGGATCAGGGAAGTCTGCAATGATCAGATCATAGCGCGAGCTGATCCGCTCAAGGTAAGTGAAGCCGTCTTCATTGATTACCTCGACTCGGGGGTCTGCCAGTGCATTGTCGTTGATCGACAGTAGCACCTCATGGGAGCTCGCCAGCCGAGTCACTGCTGGATCCAAATCCACAAGAGTAATTCTCTTAATCTGTGGATACTTCAAAAGTTCGCGGGCCGCGGCACCATCCCCTCCTCCCAGGATCAATATCTCTTTGGCGTCGCCATGTAAGATCATGGCCGGATGGACCAATGGCTCATGGTACAGCTCCTCGTCGAGTGTACATAGCTGCTGGTGGCCATTGAGAAAAAACCAGTACTGACCATCTCCGTAGGTCAAGACAAGTTTTTGATACCGGCTTTGCTCCTCGTAGATGACTCGATCCTTGTACCTCAGTCGCTCTCCCCAACTCACGATGGCGGAAGAGAAGACTCCAGATAGGACCAGTATGAGCGTGACCAGGCTGATATACGCATACATCTTCTTGCGATCGAGGGACTTGAGTTCTCCCCAAATCACAAAAATGAAAACCAGTGCCACCGAATAGTTGACCACGCCTAAGACCAAGGGTGTGCGTGTCAATCCCAGATAGGGCAAACCGATAAAGGCGAAAAACACCCCACCCGCCAGGCTACCGTAATAATCGTTCTCCATGGCGGAGGATACGTTGACCCGGAGGCTCTCGAACTGTTCATTGAGGCGGATGACCAACGGAATCTCCATACCGATCAAGAGTCCCACGGTGATGCTAAGCAAATAGATAATCGCAGTTGTGTCCGAGTAGAGAGCGAATACCGTGTACACGATAACTGTCACATTAGAAGCAATGACCGATAGTGCAAACTCGATCCAAACGAACTTTTCCAGCAGCCTGTGCTCTATCCTCTTACTGAGTCGACTCCCCAAGCCCATAGAGAAGAGCATAGTAGACACGATCATGGTGAACTGGAAGACCGAATCTCCAAGAAAATAGGTCGCGAGCGTGGACAAAGTATACTCAGATACAATGCCCGCCAAGCCCGTGGCAAAGAGGGCTGCTTTGAGCAGCGTGGGGGTATACTTCAAGGAAAAACTAAAGGGCCCAAGAGATCAAGACAGAACCCCCAACGTAGGCAAACGCTTCCACAAGGGCAGCACCGACGTTGGGCTTCTCCTGGTTTACGATTTCGTCCGTCAACTTTTGACCTGGCAATAGAATCCGGTCGGCCAAAAACCTTGCGATGGGCAAGAAGATCAACCCGATGCCGACGTCCACAAACACATCTAGCAGCGTGGTACTCCAACTCTCAAAGTCATGCATCAATGCCTCTCGGATCAAATTGCCAATGGCAATGACCGCCCCAGCAAAGCCCACGCCAACGGCTACATTGCCCTTTTCTATGTGGTCATGTATGTCATAGGGAGTGATGAGGTTATAAACCAACGCTGTCAAAAATAGAATGGCTTGACCCAGCGCCCAGTAGAGCAACGCCGTCACGATGGGGCCACCCGTCCCATATCCTTCCCCGTGAATTGCTCCTAGGACGATGAGACCTGTAGCTACTGCGTTGGCAGCTTCGATAACGCCGGTCCCTACATTGCGATCGTCAAGTATCTCCTTTTTGATGTCGAATTTTGAAAAAATGAGTTTGTCGTTGATGATAAGGGAGATGTTGAGCAATACAATCGACAGGGCCCCATAGATACCGATATTGATCAGATCAGCAACGAGGCCGTCGCTTTCGCCCATCACCGCGCTGCCAATGGCTAGCAGGAGACCGATGAAATACCCTACGTAGGCAATGGAGAAGGCAAAATTGTCGTTTTCTACCAACTCATGCCCTACCCGTACCTTGGGATGGAAGAGTTGATACACGGCTTTGCCCAGGACGAACAAAACAAAACTCGCGGCTACGTAAATAATCGTCGTAAGGGCGCCATCCAAGATGATTTGCATAAGGCTGGAGAGTTTAGGTTAGGTCAGATTGAAAAAATAGGTGCTTACTTGCCCGATCCTCCTCCTCTGGAGCGAAAGCTTCCGGAAGAGCTGCGACTACTTGAAGATCGTGATGTCCTACTGGCTACTCGGTTTTTGAAAGAAGATGTATTGCGACTCCAAGAAGAGTTGGGATTTGAACTACGATTGTAGGTGCTGTTGGTACCATAGTAGGAGGTCCCTCCACTGGACGGCCCATAGTAGGGCCGCGATCCTCGGTAGTTTCCCCGCCAGTCGTTATAGTAACCCCGGCTCACTGGGTACGAACCCATCCGAAACATGCTGCTCAGAAAAGCATACTGCCCATAAAAAGCCCAAAAACTCGACCCACCGCTATTGTTCCAATAGCCGTACCTAGGATTGCCTACATAATTGTTGTAGCCGGGAGGCGAGGCCGTCTTCGATAGCTGACCGGTACTGTCCCTCGCCGCGATCTCCATCCCCATATTGTTGACATGGCGCTGAAATTCCTCTTTGCTGACTTCTTTCCAGTCCGTGGTCACTTCGCGAATGTCCTCACCATCCCCTCGGATCAGGCGATACTGATGAAAATAGGTTTCGAAGAAGTTGCCCTGCACATCCATATCATTGAGGATGAGGGAGAACACTTCATCTGTCGGCAAGTCCCTGATGATCTCATCTACTGGGCTTTTTGTGAATTTATTGCCCCCTCCACAACTCATCAGTACAAACAAACCGAGAAAGAAGAATAAGATCTTTGTAGACCGCTGCATATTCAAAAAGTTTTATTGACCAGGTATAATGTTTGAGATTTCATGGGTCTCTAAAGTGACCCCTGCAGAAGCTTCAAAGGTCTGCTCGTCCCATTGTGTAATCGAGAGGACCTTTTCCTCACCGTCCGTGTAGTATTCAAAAGAGATCAGCTCTTCCCAATCTTCGGTCTTCTTCGCACAGTCGCGGTAGTAGCCCGCCGAGTCAGCGTCCAAATAATACACATCGCCATCGTAGTGCAGTTGTCTGGGCGCTTTCTCATTTTTGACAATCTCGTCTGCGACCTCCTCATCAATCTTCCTGATCTTGATGGGGCGAAAAAGGGCCAGATTTAAGTTACCATCATCCTCTACGGAGAGAAAAGCAACATCATCACCACTATCGATTTTGTATTCATGGGAAAAGTTATTGTCTCCCCAATCGTACTCATATTTTTCCTTGACCACCCAAGACTTCAAATCATAATCTAAGATGAAGCCGACATCCAAATCGGTTATTTTCAGATTGGTGATGTCATAAGATGGCTCCTGCTTTTTCTTGAAAAGGTTGAACACGGTGTTACTTTTCAGTTACTTGTCTATAAAGGTATAAAATGCCCAAAATCAGCAACAGAATAATTCCAACTTTCAGAAGAACGCGGAAAAAGATGCTGACAATAAATACGATAATGACAAGCACGAGGAATGTCTTTATCATGTCCATGGTAATCATGCGAGCGTGATTTAAGATCAGAAAAACAGAGCCACTCCGGCGAATGGCTCTTTTCACTTAAAGTGTTGACTACAAATTAGCCTTTCTTGTCCAGCCCCAGTTTGGCCTTCATCGCCGCCAAATCATCGGAAGCTTTGGTGCTAGAGCCATCGAGGGCACTATCTATCTCATCATCCAGGGACTTGGACTCTCCGGCGATGTCGCCATACGCCTCGGCCAGTGCCTCTTGCTGAGCTACCTTGTCCTTCATGCGCTCCAACATGGAGACCGTACTTGATGAGTCGATTTGCGCCATTTGCTTGTTCACTTTCGCAGTGGCTTCGCTCACCTTCACCCTGGCTTTGAGCGTCCTTAGTTCATTCTCATATTTGCTGATCTCCCCTCGAAGTTTCTTGATCTTACTATCGAGCTGAGCAACATTCTTCTCGAATCGATCCTGCTCGGTCTTGGCCTGATTCAGGGCCTGAGAAAACTCATCCTTACGTGTAAGCGCCTCTGTCGCGAGCCTATCCGCTTCTGCGCTCTCCAATTCTCCAGATTGGGCTTTCTTAAGCAGTAACATCGCCTTGCCCTCGTAGTCCTTCATCTTGGAAGCGTTGGTCTGCACATCATTCTTGGACCTGATGGCCATGGCTTTTACTTCCGCCATCGCTTTGAGACTATCATCCAGATCCTTTTTCAGGTCCCGAATGCCTTGCTCAGTCATCTTGATTGGATTTTCCAACTTATCTATGGCAGAGTGTACCTCTGACTCCCCTACCCTGAATAATCGTTTGAATACATTCATCTCTACTTACTTATTATTTTTTACTAAATGCTATTAACTCCTCGGTGTACTCGCTCAGTAGGAGCGCCAGAGAATTCAACGTAGCTTCGATTTCGTTCAAATCAAGGTTCTCACACTCGTGTGTGTTTCTGAAAAGTACCTTTTTACCCGTTTCATCGAGTGCAAAAGCTCCATGGATGATATCTCGATTCTTCATCAAGAGCTTCTTAAATATCTCCTCGGAGTCGTTTGACAAGTCGAATAGATACTGCTCGACAATGACAATGGGGTCTGCGACGATCAGTACCACGTTCTTGACACCCTCTTCTTCATTTTCGACAACGAATACCCCTTCTTCTTCATCCTGAGAAACAATCGTAAAATCAAGTTCTAATAGGTAGTCTTTTACCTTTTCAAAGTATGAGTTCATTTTTAAGTGTTTTTAAAAGGTCGGAAATCGAAAATACGAATTTGATTGTTCAATTCTCATAGCGGCTCGATGCTTTCCATCATCTTTTCAAGCATCGTATCCGAATTTAAGTACATTTACGAGACGGACGGTCAAAAGTTGTAGCATGGCTCAAAAAAATAGCAAAAACCTTTCGTTCATTGGCGAAAACATCAAAAAGATCCGTACGGCTAAGAACATCAGTCAAGCTGAGTTTGCAAGTCTATTCAATCTGGCTCGTCCTAGCGTAGGGGCGTACGAAGAAGGGAGATCAGAACCCAAGATTGAGACGATCATTCACATTGCTAATCATTTTAGATTGTCAATCGATGTGCTGCTCACTCGGGAGTTGACGGTCAACGATATTTACTCTTTTGGACTGGTCAATGAGAAGCTCAATAAAGCGCACCAATTCAAAAAGCAGCCCAAGTCCTTACTCCCAGACCCCATTGCACTCGTGGGCATTCAAGACTATGTCAACTATATCGTGCAATATAAAAATGGAGACTTCATCAGCGACCTACCAAGGATTTCCGTACCTGATGGCAATATCCGCTCAATGCGAGCTTTTGAGATGAATGGAAGTGAGATGGAATACCACCAGCAAGGCATCCACCATGGAGACCTTCTGATATGCAAGAGGGTAGAACTGGAAGGCCTCCCAAAACTGGAAGGAGCGCTTCTGACCCTCATCACACCCGAAAGTATCGTGACCCGGCGACTTTTGCTGATTGACAATGGGATGCAACTCACTACTGACGATCCCAACTATGAGCCCACTGAGATTCAGAGCGATCAAATCCTCGAGTGCTGGAGGGTAATCGCAGTCTACTCTAAATACCTGAACCCGCCGACTCTCCTCGAAGAGCGAGTGATGAAGTTGGAGCGCGAAATAGAAAAGCTCAAGCAAGCTTAGTCCTTCACCTCCACGATCATCTCTACCTCCACCGCAATGTTGCGAGGCAAAGAGCCCATGCCTACAGCGGCCCTTGCGTGCTTGCCACGGTCGCCAAAAACCTCCACCATCAGGTCGGAGAAGCCATTGACCACCTCCGGTTGATTGGCAAAGGTAGAGTCGCAATTCACCATGCCCAGCACCTTCACAATTCGGACCACGTCATTGAGGTCGCCAATTTCGGCCTTCAGCGCGGCAATTTGCACAATGGCCGCGAAGCGAGCTGCCTCGTAGCCTTCTTCGATGGTCAAGTCGCTTCCGACTTTGCCGGTCACATAGCCGCCTTCAGGGCGAGTAGGACCTTTTCCAGCCATAAAGACCAGATTACCCGTCTTGACTGCATTGACGTAGTTGGCTACGGGCTTGGAGGGTTCCGGTAGCTCGATGCCAAGTTCGGTAAGTCGCGCCTCGACGTCGTAATCGTAGAGGGGCTGATCTTTGTCTTCGTTGTCCACCATGACCGTGCAAGCGGAGAGTAGGAAGATCGCGGCGAGGCCGAAGAAAGTAGTTCTATTCATTCTCAATTGTTTTTCTTCTTCTTTTTGCCGAAAGGTAGTTTGATTTTGTCAGTTACATCCTTCAGCTCGTCTTTGAGTTGGGATTCGGCGGCTTTCTTCTCCTCTTCCAATCTTTTCTCCAAGGCTGCCTTTTCTTCGGCTATCCTCTTCTCAGCCTCTGCCCGCTTTTCGGCGGCGAGTTGCTCTGCTTCGGCCTTGCGCTTCTCGGCCTCCTCTAAAGCTTGTTGTTTGGCCTTTTCCAACTCCTGCTCGGCCTGAGCCTTGACAGCTGCAGTACTGATCGCCGATGACTGACCTGCTGAGGGTTTCAAGCTTCTAAACTGTACTTTGGGTTCAGTAAATGTACCTCCAACGCCCAGGGCAATGTCCACGTTAGACGCGACCGCTCCACCGACTCCCAGCGTCGAGGACACCAGGCTGTTGATGGCCTGACCCGCCGCACCCGTTTCCACATCGAGCACCGTCATGCTGTAGTCCAAATCCCCCATGACGCCATTGCTCCCTTCAATACGAGTGGAGTAACCCCCCAGCTTAATCGAGAAAGGTTTCACATTGACACGGCCCTCTTCGATAGTTACCTGCATCAGGACATCTTTGAGCGATACACTTCCGTCATTTCCCTCAAAGGCGTTGACACCGGTCTTGAAGCCCGAAGCCAGGCTGAGCAGCTTCACATCCTGAAGCGATGCATTGGCAATATTCAATAAACCCAAGCCCCTGATATCGTTATAATTGGGAGACATGTCAGCCATCAAAGACCCTCCTATTTGGAATTCAGAAGAAAAGTCTCCCTGCATTTTCTCGGCGAAGGGCGCCAGTTGCTCCACCATACCAAAGGCCTTATAGGCTGAGGGTATCGACATCTTGTTGACAATCAAATCAAAACTATACAACGGGTCTTCTGGCAGTGTCTCGTAGCTACCGTACATCTCAATGTCTCCATCCAATAGACCAAAATTCACTTTCTCGAGAAGTAGCGCCCCATTGCGGATGACCACCTCACCGACAAAGCCTTTCAGGTTGAGATTGTCATAGACGATCTCGTCAATCTGGGAAGTAAGTACAAAATCAATGTTAGTGGGGATCCGGGGGGTCTCCACAGCAGCCGTATCCTCCGCTGCCAAGCTTTCATCAGCCACTGGCTCCTCCGATACCGTGCTGTCGTCGGGGACCATCCATTCATCGACGTTCACGATTTTTGATTTGAAATCGAAATCTGCGGACAGCACGCCGGTCTCGCTGAGTGCGAAATCAAGGTAGTTGGTTATCTGTCCACTGAGGTTAAGGTCTGTTTTGCCCGCGTTGCCCTGAAAAGTCTTGAGGGTTATGGCGCTGGGGTCAAACGTCATTTCACTGCTAGCTATTCCGAAGCCCTGTGGTAGATCTGGAGAAACGTAGGAGAAACCAGCGATGGCCATGGAACCGGAAGTGGGCAACTCGGCATATCGCTCCGCCTCTAGGGCCGACATCCGACCACTCGTACCCAAAGTCGCATTGATCTTGCCCTTCAGCTCCATGTCTTCCAGGGGAATGATCTTCGTGATCTTTTCCAAATCCAGGTTGCCCTCCATCTGAAAGTCCCAAAAGTAGTCTTCGAGATCTTCGAGCAGCAGCATGGCGGTGGTACGCTCTCCATCGACGAGTACAGAGAAGTTGGTCATTTCGAAAGAAAAATCAGACAGATCAGCCGATGGATAATCGAAACCTGCAGCTACATTCAACTCTTCGATAGGAATGGGGTATTCGGCGTAGCGAATGGTGCCGTTTTGGACCGAGAGATTCGCAGAGACCTGTGGCATCGTCGTCTCATTGTAGGTTCCCTTGACCAAACCCGAAAAGCCGATTTCTCCACCGGCAGTGATGCCATCCAGGTACTCCTGGTAGGCTCCCGGTATCAATGAAAGGATACTCTTGAGGTCAATCTCCTGCCCCTCGAAGGTGATATCCATCGTGATGTCGTCTCCCGGCATACTGACCATTCCATCAAAGCCAAATCCGAAGTCATTGAGGGCCAACCGGTTGTCCTTGAAGGTAAACAGCATCTCTGCGAGGTTCATGTTCATCGTCAGGTCTGCAGCAAAATCCTTGCGTGACAAATACGCCACTCCATCATACCATGCGGTGATTTGCTTGATATCCGTCATAGTGGTCATGTCAAAAACATCCTGCGAAAAGTCGCCCCCACCTACATGATTGATCTCCCCTAGAAGTACGTTGGTGCTCCCCGCCCGATCATCATAGATCAATGAGCCCTCTCGGATCTCCCAGCTAGATATGGCAACGCTAACTGCCGAGCTGGTCGTATCGACAGGTGTCTCATCCACTACTTCAGGCTCTTCAGAGGCTTTTGCGATATCATAGTTGGCCCGACCATCTTCTAAGACAATCACATGAATGCGCGGCTGATCAAGAAGAATTTTGCGGATGACCACCTGCTCACCAGAAATCGCCGACATCAGGTCGATTGTCACCTCAAAAGAACCAACAGCCACCAGGGTATCATCAGCAAACGCTTCAATGCCAACGATTCCAAAATCACCCATCGCCACGGAGAGGTTCGGAAACTGTCGAAATAGGGAGAGGCTAAACTGATCAGCGTCGTAGAAGACTCGAGCGTTGAGGCTATTGTCCAGCTCCGTATCCAAGGCCTCTTGGATATCATCCTTGAAGAGAATGGGCACCAAGATCATGGTGATCAATACCAGGCCTATGAGTACTGAAAAAATAATTATGACGCGTTTCATGCTGATTCGATTATGGTGTTGTAAGAGTCAAAGGAATGGGCCAAATGCCGTTCCAAGTGTGACTGGCGGCCAGATACCTGCAAATACCTTAACCAAGGTAGTGAAAATACTGCCGGCCATAAAGGCCCCTGTTCTATTTAATCAAAGGATAACCGTACTCATTTAGTGAGGGTCAGAAAAATATCATCCATCAACTGCAGCTCGATCTGTTGATCAGATTTTGATACGACTTTGTAAGACATACCATATACATCTGCTTCATTCAGCAAGTGCAGTGTGTCATCGGCCACTTTCCAATCGAGTGAATGCACCAACGTATCTTCACTGAAGATACATCCCTCATAGCCATAGGCGGTAATGGATACACTATCCGAGGAGAACTTCACTTTACCCGACATTGTGAAATCCATATCTTCCATACCCGGAAAGGACTCGGGCAGCGTCCGCCATTGTGCCTCCCAATTCCCCAAAAAGGCCGCATCCTTCTCCGAGTCGCCAGAGCATGCAAGGAGTAGCAGTCCAAAAAAAAGAGCGAAAATCCGTGTCTTCATAGCTGTTGAATATCCAGAACGAAAATAGGAAGGGCTAAGTAAAGTTGCATAAGGTGCTGGCGATTTTGACTGTTTTGAACGGGCCTACCCGCCAGAATATCGTTCTCTTCAGCCCCTCAATCAACAAATACCTCAAGATGGTGCGATTCCCAGTGAGTCAACTTTCTGCCTCATTCATCCGCCAAAATTGAAAAAAGACGGATAAGATGTGTATTATAGTCTTCCGCCCTTAAGGGAAAAAGTGACCCCGGTTACATGATCAGATCGTTTTTATTTGTTTTATCCCTTCTGCTTTTCGTGAGTCCCTTGGTGGCCCAGCAGTCCGTCGCGGCAAAGGGAAACGGGCTTCCAAGCGATCTGAGGGAGGTGGTGCTGACCCTTCATGAAAGCGACATAGCCGCTCGAAAGAAGCTGAGGAAATTATTCTTCACTGTCAAACGCGAGTATTTGGTTAATCATCAACTGAGTAGTACCTACTACAGTACGCTGCGCGGTGACAATTATGATTGCGTGACGGGCACCTTGCTCTACAGCCAACTACTGAAGGTGATGGGGTTCGAGGTCACGATTCACGAATTCAATCATCACGTACTCCTTGGAGTGTTCGTCGACGGAGAGGAGATCTTGTTTGACTCCACGGATCCCTACGGTCTGATCAAAGGAAAACGCAAAGTCGCGGCAACCATAGCGCACTACAAGAGGCAAGAAAAAGTCCTGCCAGATACTGACATATACGAGACGATCCAGGCGGAACAAGCCCTCGGTTTGTATTATTTCAATCAGTCGGTCAAGCACCTCGATACGGAGGAGATAGACATCGCACGGGTGTACGCGAACATGGCTTTGCGGCAGTATCCTTGCGATCGTACGGTGGCGCTCAATGATCTATTGAGCAAGCCGTTTACTGAAATCAAGTCGTTCTACGACAAGGGAGGAGACTAGTTGACCTCCAGGATCTGAAACTCCACTCGTCGATTGCGCTCGCGACCTTCCTCAGTATCATTTGTGGCGATTGGATTCTTCTCGCCGTAGCCTATCGATTTGATCCGATCTGCGTCAATACCTTTGCGCAGAAAATAAGTGGATACTGATCGGGCGCGACGCTCGGATAGTCCCTGATTATACGATTCTTTTCCAACGGAATCTGTGAACCCTGCGATCTGTATCCGGTTGATGTCTCCATCCTTGAGCAACTGAACGATCCTGTCCAACTCTGGGAACGAACTCATCGTCAAGACATGCTGCCCAAACTCGAAAAAGATATTGTTAAGCGCAACAGCTCTTCCCACTTCCACCGGTTGCAGGACCAGATCAACGCCTACACTTTCCAATGATCGGGTCTGGTTCGGATCGATCCTTTCACTTTGCGCTACGAATCCCTCCTTCTCGGCACTGATCGAAAACCTGATTCCCGCAGGTATCTCAAAGCTATAGGCCCCATTCTCGTCCGTTTTCACCTCGTCTAGGATGACACCATCCGGCAATCGTTGAATATTGATGATCGTATTGCCCAAAAGCTCCCCGGACTTGGCATCCTTGACTGAACCAGTGACTACGAGAAGAGGTGTCTCCTCCTCGGGCACGAGGTGCCGAATGGAACTCATCAATGGGCTATCATCGGATACCAGAAAATCCTTGGCCTGAAAGCGGAAGATGTCGGTATTTTCATTGACGTCGCCTCTGGTGAAGAACATGTGGCGCCCTGAGTTGGGGATACTGAAGTATTGGTCATCAAATTTTGTATTGATCGCCGCACCCAGGTTTTGTGGTTCTGACCAATTGAGCCAGGTATCATCTAGTCGTGTCGACACGTAGATGTCGAGCAATCCATAACCCGTCTGTCCCGCTGATGAGAAGTAAAGCGTCTTGCCATCCTCTGACAGGAAAGGGGCCGCTTCCATCGAGATCGTGTTGATCATACCTCCTAAGTTCTTCGGCTCAGTCCACTTCTCATCCTCCTTGAAACTCACATAAATATCTCGCCTGCCATAAGTCTCGTCTCGCTCTGCAGAGATCAGGAGCACCTCTCCACCGGGGGCCAAAAAGAAGTCTGTCCGGCGGTCGTAATTGTATTCGTTCTCTATTTCCAGGGGAGTAGGCTCTGAAAACTCCCCATTCTTATAAGTGGCCCTGGAGGCACCTACAAACATACGCCCCTTCTTGCCGTAGCGATTTCCAAGAATGAAAACCTCTTCATCACCAATCATCGCAATCGAACTGATAAAATTTGGGCCCTCGTTGTTGAGCGGTGAGCCGATATTTTTTGCCGGCGCCCAATCACCGGTCGACTCGTCAAATTCCGAAACCCATATGTCCTCTGGGTCGTCCGTGCCTCCCATATTTTCAGGGTGGTACTGACGGCTGAAATAAAGTCTGTTGCCGTCGGGAGAGATAATGGGACCATGATCTACATAAGAGCTATTCACGTTGGCACTCAAGCGCTCAGACGGAATCTCTTGGTTGATCCCTTTTGCAATCCGAATCAGGACACTGATTGGAATATTCGCTGCTGAGATGCCAACGGCATCAATCGAGTTGTGCCCAGCAACCTGGTCTCCATTCGTCTCTATCCGCAGGGCCTTGATCTTATAAGTGGTTTCTTCAAAGAAGAGATTGAGCAGTCGAGACTCGATGGGTAACTGAGTTGGGGATAACTCAAAAAGAACGTATTCTGTGAAGTCTTCGTCGTAGGCGTAAACCGCACTGACGGCACCGGGATTTTCCGATTCGGCAATGGCCACCTGCTTGGCGACAATGGGCGTATCAAATGCCACCGTAATGAATTCATACTTATCCGGTCGCTTGGGTCTCCAGGAGTTGGGATTCTGACCCCCTCCAGGGAGCACATTGGGTTTGTGTAGTGCCTGCAGCGCGGAGTACTCCAAGGGTCCAAACTCCGAGGAAACGTCCAACACTTCAGCTGCCCAGACCACCGTTTCTTGTGAACGAGCGCCATGGGTTAAAATCACCGCTAGAAGAAATACTGAAAATCTAGTCATCACGCATCATACCGTTTATCGAGCGATTACCCTAACCTCCACCCTGCGGTTTGCTCTGATCGCTTCGGGTGTGCGTTCTTCTGAAAGGGGTTGTGTTCCTCCAAAAGCTTTGGTTCTCACTCTGTTTTTATCTATGCCTCTTTTCTCGATATATATCTCAACCGCATCTACGCGGCTTTGAGATAGTCTCATATTGGCCTCCGCATTTCCAGCGATATCCGTATGGCCTTCCAACTGTACGACGAGATTCGGCCTGGCCTTTAGCCACCGCACAAATTCGTCGAGCTCATTGTAGGAAATTTCTTGGATGACGTCACTGCCTCTGGCGAAGATTAAATCTCTGAGGACAAAGTTCTCTTCTTTCACCTGTGACAGGTAGAAGTCAAATGTCTTCACCTCCTCCGGCGATCCCAAAACCGCAATCGTGTCATAATTGTCAAGGAAGCCTTCGGCATACAATTCGATGTAGTAGTCGCTGTCGAGTTGCAGCCAAAACTCAAATGACCCGTCTGAACTACTGACAAAATCGCCAGTATGGCCGCGATACGGAAGCTTTTCATAGCGAATGTTGGCTACGATGGGAACACTATCCTCAGCGTGGAATAGCTTGCCAGTGACTTTGACAAATTGGCCCTGTGAGATGGCAAGCAACGGCAAACAAAACATCAGGAGGCCGGACAATACTGAGACTGCTAGAAGTTTTTTCACACGCTTTTGGGTGTCATTTACATGCAGAACATATCTATCTAGTTACCACCGGGTGCCACCGCACCGCTAGTTGTCACACTAGCTAATACGACATCTGGCGCATTAACGTTGAAATCGATCTGTTCGAGTTGCCTTAAAACAATGTTTTTCGTATGTAGAAAATCCAATAACTCCGCTGCAGCGATAGGCTTACTGGGTGGAAGATCCACCGTCAAAGCGTCCACTTGGCGCCCATTTTTCCAGAAACGGAAGCATAAATGTGGGCCAGTAGCCAATCCCGTGCTTCCAACATAGCCTATGGTTTGGCCCTGCTTGAGCTTTACACCGGGCCTGATCCCCCTGGCAATCTTGGACATATGCAGGTACTGCGTCGCATAGTTACTGTTGTGCTTGACCTTTACGTAGTTACCATTGTACTTGCCGTACCTCGCCTCGAGGACCACGCCGTCTCCCACCGTGCGAATGGGCGTACCCGTCCTAGCTGCGTAATCTGTACCCAAGTGAGCTTTGTATCTTTTGAGGACAGGATGATACCGTCTAGGTGTGTAGCGCGAACTGATCCTGGCATAGTCCAACGGCGCTTTCAGAAAAGCCTTTCGGAGACTGTTGCCCTCCTCGTCAAAATAGTCCGCTTTGCCGTCGGCTTCGTAGCTCACGGCATAGTACTCCTTATCCGTGTGATCAAAGTAGGCACCTTTGACTTTACCAATGCCAATCGGTTTGCCGTCGACTTGTTCCTCTTCATAAATGATCTTGAATCGATCTCCCGCCTGAATTCTAAAAAAATCTACCTGCCAGGCAAATATGTCCACCAACTTGTGGACAAGCATGGGCGAGGCCCCAGCTTCGAGGACCTTTTCATTCACTGAAGAACCATTCGGGATCTCCGCAGCGATTGTCCTCTCTACGATCTCGACCTCCTTCTCAACATACTGCACATAGATACTATCCAGTAGATTGAAGATAACATAAGAGCGATCATCTGGCTCGAAAACCATCTGCCTGGCCGTTTGAAGCGAATCGTTGTCGTGAATGATGGTGTACTCGTAGCCAGCCTTAAACTTCCTCACATCATAGATGCCCTTTGCCTTTGCCGCCAGCTCGTAGATCTGCTTGTGATCGATGTTAAATCTGGATAGGATGTCAGAAATGCTTTGACTCCACCGAACACGGCTCTTGGTGATTTCAAAGGAGTCCACCGGGAAACCAAACAGCAGCTCCCGTGTCACCTCCTCCACTTGGAGGGTATCTAGTGCCACAACCTCCGACACAACTGTCTTGGGCGCTGGACGGTCACATGAAATGATGCATGCCGTACTGAACAGCAGCAGGCCAAATAACGCTTTCAAATCGTTGTCAATATGTTAAATCGGTCACCAGCGTACGGTTTGCATACGCTTGTTTCCCTCCCTCTAAAAATGCTATAAAGTTAGCAATATTAAGGTCATATGCCTTAGGGCCAGCGATTAGATCGCCTTTTTCGTTAAGTATGACATAAAAAGGCTGGGCATTGTTCTCAAATCGGGTGATTTGAAAGTCCGCATTCTTCTTGCCTATCGCCTTTTTCCACTTGTTGTCGTACGAACTGAGGACCCATTCCTCCTCAGGAAGTTTGGTTTTATCATCGACGTAGAGCGCTAGTACAACGAAGTCGTTGTGCAAACGCTGCAAAACCCCGGGGTCGGACCACACCCTTTGCTCCATTTCCCTGCAATTGACACATCCATGTCCTGTAAAATCAATGAAAATGGGCTTATTCTGTTCGGCAGCGCAGGCTAAAGCTTGCTCATAGTCGAAGTATCCCCGGAGGCCAAGTGGCAACTCCAGGAGGTCTGCGTACTTCGGCTGTTCGCATAACGTTTCCTCTGCTGCATAGGTAATGGCGCCACCCCGCTGGCCTTGAATGACCTCCACAATATTAAAATCATGAGTGGTCATCGGCGGCAAGAATCCAGCCAGTGACTTGAGCGGAGCACCGAACAATCCCGGAATGAGATAGATCACAAAGCTGAAGACCACCAGGGACGACATGAGATTGCTGATCGGGATCCGCTCGATCTTCTCGTCCTTTGGCAGCCGAATCTTTCCCAAAAGGTAGAACCCCAGAAAAGCGAATATCACGATCCATAGTGCAATGAACACCTCCCTGTCCAAAATACCCCAGTGGTAAGCCAGATCGGCAACACTCAAAAACTTCAGCGCGAGGGCCAATTCCAAAAAGCCAAGCACCACCTTGAGTGTATTCATCCATCCGCCAGACTTCGGCAGCGAATTGAGGTAGGAGGGGAAGAATGCAAAGAAGGTAAAGGGAATGGCAAAAGCTAGCGAAAAAGCGAACATCGACAGCGTACCTCGTAGGACGTCGCCATCTATCAGTGTAAAAATGGCCGTACCTACGATTGGTACCGTACAAGAAAAACTGACCACTACCAAAGTCGCCGCCATAAAGAAGATGCCCAAGTAACCTCCACGATCTGCTTGGCGATCGATTTTATTGACCAAAGAGTTCGGAAGATTGATCTCGAAAAGCCCCAGAAAGGACAAAGCAAACACAACCAACAAGCCAAAAATCAGCAGATTGAAGATCCAATTGGTGCTCAAGGCGTTGAGGGAAGACAGTCCCCAGATCAGCGATACCAAAAAGCCGATAACGGAGAACATGATGATAATCGACAAACCGTAAATCGAGGCCTTTTTGATCCCCTCAGATCGATTGTTACTCTGCTTTAGGAAGATGGAAATCGTCACCGGTATCAAGGGATAGATACAGGGCATCAACATGGCCGCGACCCCAGCTAGGAAAGAAATGATGAAAAGTGACCAAAGCGATCTCTTCGGACCATCGGTTACGGATGCATCAGGACTTGTGACTCCACCTTGCTTGACCTGTGATACACCAGCAAATTCGAACTCCTCTTCGAAGAGAATGCACTTACCGTCGATGTCAGAGCAAACCTGGTAGGCGAAACCGCCAGTAATGCGGTAGTCATCCTTCAAAACCTTTATCCGCTGTGCAAATGTCCCCTGCTTTTTGAAGTAACTGATCTCACCCTCCCACAAGGAATCGTACTTCCGACTTGGATTTTGAGGCTCGATCCCGCCGATGAGCTCGTAGCTGTCATTCTCCTCGAAAGTAAACTCCGTGATCATAGGACCCAGATCCGGATCGAAATCCGTGGAGTAGACGTACCAGTTATCGTCGATCGTCACATTGAAGTGCAGCTCCGTCTCGTCACCGGCCTTTACCTCGGCCTCTTTGATCTCATGCGTCCAGCTGGCTGGCTCCAAAATCTGCGCCAGAGCGCCGAATGATCCAATCAGGCTCAGCATCCAAATGACCACTACTCTCTTTATGACAAAATCAGGATTCATACGGATGATACAAATTTGCTTGGTTGATAGTTCCTAGGCTAAAGCCTTTACTCCGAGGACTTTAGTTCACGAAAATGTTTATAGAACAACGATATGGTCTCTATGCCTTTGTAAAAATTAAACAGCCCATAACTTTCATTGGGCGAATGAATCGCATCGGTGTCCAAACCAAACCCCATGTTGAAATCGACCGAGATCAGCATGTTGAAGCCGACGATGAAGAACCACAGGAAAAACGTGGTGATCGAGACCAGACCGAACCATCCCAGATGGTAG
>JBCCXG010000014.1:0-23203 GCA_039191945.1 Bacteroidota bacterium | reverse complement strand
TCCCATAGGGTCTTGATCCCCAAAGTAGACTGCGGCGGCATTTTCTGTGAGTATAATGTTACCCTGCTCACCAAATGCATTGGGGGACCCAGACTTAAAGGGAAAAGTGAATACCTGGAAGAAGTCCGGATCAGCAAAGCCTACGCGCTTGTTGAAAGTCTTTTCGTCCTTTTTGATTACCCGGCCAGAGGGATGAAAGCGGACACTGAACTCCACCTCTGACAGTTCTCCTTGGACGGCGTGCCCAAGGGGTAGTGGAACCATTCCGAATGGCATTTCCGCCCCTTCAATGGATTTGTTGATTTGGACTTTTTGGATTCGGTGATAGTTGGCGTGTTGCTTATCGAAGTTGGCTGAGTACTTGTAGTTTAAGTAGGCCGTGATACAACAAGCTAGCGAGAGTGCTAGCCCGATGAGGTTGATCGCAAAGTATCCTCCGGTCTTCAGGATGTTCCTGAATGTAGTTTTGAGAAAGTTTCGTAGCATGAGTTTCTGCCTTTGGCTAGGAATATACCTTATGAAGAGACGCAATCCAACCGGCAAGGGTTGCTTTTCTTCCTTATCATTTAGGAAAAGACCCAATTACTCCAGCGCCCCATTCCGCCAACTGAAATTTTGGTTAATTTCGGGGCGGCTTACGAAAAGGAATAGCCAGAGCTGTCTACTATGGGAATTTTGATACCCTTGGTGTTAATCACCATTTGTTGCTTAGTGATCTGGAGGGCCGGGGACGGATTTATGACAGCATCTGCTTACGTCGGACGCCATCTCTCGGAGGGTGTACGTGGCGCTACGATCAACGCTATCGCCAGTTCCATGCCCGAAGTCTTTACCTCGTTCTTTTTTCTCTTTATTCTTCAAGATGCTTCCGGCTTTTCAGGGGGTATTGGTACGACAGCGGGCAGCGCCATCTTCAACAGTATGGTCATACCTGCCGTGTCAATACTGGCTGTTGTCATGATGGGCATGACCAACAAAATAGAAGTGAACCAGCGCGTGGTTCGAAGGGATGGCATCGCTTTGATCATAGCGGAGTTTATTTTTCTGGTCCTCATCGGGGGCTCTAAGCTTGACTGGTACCATGGATTCGTATTGATGGCCATCTATCTGGTCTACATCGGCTACATGTTTTGGCAAATGAATCGCAACCAGACCGCCTCCAAAGAAGAGCAGCAGGCCTCGGGAGAGCGCAAAGCCGAGGAGATTCAGGAAGAGATCACAGCGGACCTAGAGTCGAATAAGATCAAAGCATTTTTTACGCTCGATTTGGAGTCCCTCTTCATTGGGGGTAGCAAAATCAATTCAGTCAATGCATGGAGCTTGCTCATCACTTCAACCGTGGCTATTGCCACAGTATGCTACTTCCTGGTGCTCGCCTGTGAATGGATTGGAGCAGATACTTACCACATTGCCTATCTCGGGACTTTTAACGGTTTGGGTATCCCGGTACTATTCGTCGCTTTGATACTTGCGGCCGCAGCGTCGAGCTTTCCGGATACGATCATCAGCATGAAAGATGCCCGGAAGGGGGAGTATGATGATGCCATTTCCAATGCACTGGGAAGTAATATCTTCGACGTCTGTTTTGCTTTGGGTTTTCCACTTTTCATTTTCACGCTCATCCAAGGCCCGATTTACATGCCTCCGGACATTGTCAATATGAGCACTGAGCTCCGGTTTTTGCTGTGGCTACTGACCATTGTCGCGTTTGTGATTTTCATTTCCAGCCGTTACATGGGTAGGGGCAAGGCGTTTTTACTCTTGGGGATCTATGTTGCCTTCATCATCTATGTCGTAGGACGGGGTACCGGGAGTGAATGGGCTCAAAACTTTGGCGATACCTTGGTATCGATCGTCCGGTACTTCCGTATTGGTTAATCATCCACTACGATCTTCAGTCCGTCCTGCTCCATCAATTGGTACATCCGCAGTTGACCACAGCGACGCTCCGCTTCTTCTCCCGTTTTGGTGTGAAACCGATAGGCCTGCCAGGGACACACGATCTCACCCAAATGATTGATGGTACCTTTTGTCAGTGAGTAGCTCATGTGGGGGCACTCGTCGGCGACCGCACGAAAACCTTCAGCGAAGTGGATGAGGCAGATGCGCTTCGAACCAATGCGTACCAACCTCTTTTCACCCACAGGAATGGTTCGGTGAGCTTCGCTCAAGTCTTGAAAAATGGTCACTTCCGGCATACAAACAAACTTCAATTGGCAGTAATTTAGAAGTTTCCAGGGATGAAGGTTTATGAAGTGTCAACGAGATAAATTCCAACTGCAAAACAAGTATACCTACCTCAACTGCGCCTACATGTCTCCCTTGAGCAAGAAAGTAGAGAAAGCAGGGGTGAGAGGAATCAAGGGCAAACGAAAGCCTTGGAAAACCAAGGCCGCAGACTTCTTTCGTGACTCAGAGACCGTCAGGTCGCTTTTTGCAGAGATCATAGATTGTCCGGAGCCCAACCGGATCGTCACCGTGCCTTCTGTTTCCTACGGGATGGCCAATGTGGCCCGCAACCTTCCAAGGTCCAGTGGAGAAATTTTGATTGTGGACGAGCAATTCCCCAGCAATGCGTATCCCTGGCTCAGCCTACGCAATGACCCGATCAAAGTGACGGTCGTGAAGCGACCCCAAAGGGGCGAAAGCTGGACACAACAAATCATCGAACATATGTCGAAGGATACGATCATGCTCGCCATCGGTAATGTGCACTGGGCAGACGGGACATTGTTCGACCTCAAAGCACTCCGAAAAGCAACGAGAGATCATGGGGCGATCCTCGTCATCGATGGCACACAATCCGTGGGCGCTCTTCCGATCAGCGTCCGGGAAGTCGAACCTGACGCATTGGTGTGTGCCGGCTACAAATGGCTATTTGGGCCCTACTCAACCGGCTATGCCTACTATGGGCCCACATTTGACCAGGGTACACCCGTCGAAGAGAACTGGATCAATAGGAAGGGAGCGGAGCATTTTGGCGGATTGGTCACCTATACGGATGAGTACGCACCTGGAGCCCTTAGGTACGAAGTCGGCGAGCATAGCAATTTCGTGATGATGCCCATGATGATTGCGGCTTTGAAGCAGGTCAGGAATTGGGATCCTGGCGAGATTCAAGCCTACTGCAGGGAGTTGACGGAGCCCCTCATCGACGCGGCGATCGACATGGGTTTTTATGTAGCGCCCCAAGCCCAAAGAGCCCACCACCTGCTGGGTCTTTATATGCCTGATCAGCTTCCCGTAGCTACCGTGGAGAAGCAATTGCACCAAAACCGGATCAACGTATCGGTCAGAGGACATGCCATGCGCATTTCACCCAACGTATACAACGATCAACGGGATATTGACAAGCTCATCAAAACATTGAAGGAAGCAGTTGATAAAAGCGTCGTCGTCGCTTAAATTCGCAAGAATAATAATAACAACATGGAACTTACCAATTCTGCCGCAACCGAAGGCGTCGATTTGTTTGTCAATATTGTTGTAGTGCTGATTGCTTTCGGCGCTGCCATCTCTCTGGTGGACTTCAGAAAAGAAGGCCGAAAGAAGGGGTAGGGCTTTATCTTATTTGTAATCATCCACTAATTCAGCGGAATATGTTAATGCTTGGAATCATAGGTTTTCTATTCGTACTTGCTTGTATCTGTCCGTTCATCTTACCTAATGACAAGGTGAGCAGCCATAAGAAGGATCACGTATAAGACCGTACGACAGCCTATACGCCACAACGCCTTACCGGTCCAATCGATAGATCTTCTTTCTATCTGATTATGTACGGCACCATTCTTATCTAGACATGCCCCTGGGCCAGCATCGCATCGGCAACCTTCACAAAGCCTGCGATATTTGCCCCTTTGACGTAGTCAATTTTACCATTTTCACCTCCGTGGTCTCGACAGTTGTCATGGATCGATCGCATGATGGCCTGGAGTTTCTCATCTACCTCTTCCCGTTTCCAATTCAACCGCTGAGCATTTTGGGTCATTTCCAGTCCCGATGTAGCGACGCCTCCGGCATTAGCCGCCTTCCCGGGAGCAAATAGCACGTCATTTTCCTGGAATACCTTAATAGCATCCACTGTAGATGGCATATTGGCTCCCTCAAAGACCCCGATACAATTATTCTTCACGAGTGTTTGAGCATCCTCTTTGGGTATCTCATTTTGTGTCGCGCATGGAAAGGCCAAATCTACTTTGGCGTTCCATGGTGTGAGCCCCTCGTGAAACTTAGCACTTTTGTATTCCTTGGAATACTCGCGAATTCGTCCTCTTCGATTGTTTTTTAGGTCCTTGATATAGGCCAACTTCTCCAGATCGATGCCTTCCGGATCATGTACAAAGCCCTGGGAGTCGGAGACCGTAACTGGCTTAGCACCGAGGTGAATCAGTTTTTCGAGGGTGTACTGAGCCACGTTGCCGCTTCCTGATACCGCTGCAGTTTTCGCTTCCAGGTGGTGGCCGTGTGTTTGCAGCACTTCATTGGCGAAGTAGACTGTCCCATATCCCGTGGCTTCCGGTCGGATAAGGCTCCCGCCGTAGGCCAAACCTTTGCCGGTGATGACTCCAGCAAATTCGTTTTTGATTCGTTTGTACTGACCAAAGAAGTATCCGACTTCCCTTGCGCCAACGCCAATGTCGCCAGCAGGTACATCCAGTGTATCACCAATGTATTTTGAGAGCTCCGTCATGAAGCTCTGACAGTACCTCATCACCTCGTTTTCTGATCGTCCCTTAGGATTGAAGTCGCTACCTCCTTTGCCTCCGCCGAGAGGCAGTGTGGTTAGACTATTCTTAAAAATCTGCTCAAAAGCGAGGAATTTCAGAATGCTCAGGTTTACAGTCGGATGGAATCGAAGTCCACCTTTGTAGGGTCCGATCGCTGAGTTCATTTGCACACGATAGCCGCGGTTGACGTGGTACTTGCCCTCATCGTCGATCCATGGAACGCGAAACATGACGACACGCTCGGGCTCGCACATGCGCTCCAACATATTGACTTCCTTATAGCGAGGTTGGTGCTCCATGAAAGGCACGATGATCTCTGCTACTTCGTGGACTGCCTGTAAAAACTCGGTTTCGTGGGGGTTGCGCTTCGCAATCCTCTCCATGAAGGATTGTACCAAAGCTTGTTCGTGAGATGTCATTTGGGGTGAAATGTTGCGGCGGCAAAGGTACCGCCTTTCCGAGCATTTTACGAGGACTTCGGCAAGTGGTGGCAATTATTCCCATCGCTTATCGCTTTTAACAATTTCAAAAAGTCTGGCTCAAGTGGGGTTAACCTGCCCAACCTATCTTTCTGCCATAAACCACCCGTACCGATGATACAAGAAAACCTTGAGGTTGAGATCCTTGAAAAAGTCAAAGGACTCAATGCTTCGCAGCGGTATCATGTGCTCGATTACATCGATAGGATACCTCACACGCCCAGCAGGAATCAACGATACCGCAGGAAAGCCCTTCGTCAGATTCGCGAGGCACTCGCGAATCAATAATGGGCAGGTTGGGCTAGTCCTCCGAAAGGACAATGATTAAGTCGTCCTCACTCAAAGTGAAGACATCTGACTTCTTTGGATTGACTACGACGCCATACTCCTTGCTGGCCTCTCTCGCATGGGCCATATTTCGATAGCCAATGGCTACCTCGTTTTTCCTCGCCGCAGATTCCAGCACGGTGTAGAAATTCAAGGGCTCGCCGACCTTCACGTAGTCAGTAGCCGGTTTGATATAGATTTCCGAACCATCCGAATCAAACAAATCCTCAAACACCCTCATTAGGAACTTGTTCTCGCTCACCTGACTCATCAGCAAGCTGACGAGCTTATCGCTCACGATAAAGTCATCTGCGCTAGTGATGTCCGCCAATTGCCTATTGCGGATGTCTAGCATTTCACTGACTATCTTGTACTTGTCGCCGTTGGTTTCGGTAAAGTTTCGTAGGTGCAGCAACGTGATCAGTGTCTGGGCGTCTGCTTCTTGTATCGGGAAGTAGTTTTGGTAGCACAGCAAAATGATGTAATCGTTCTCCGCGAGATTCATACTCTCGAGTGTCTCTCGATCCGTTGTGTCCGCAACCTCAAACTCCAGTGTGATGTTTTTGACCTTTTTCTGGAGCCTCTTTACGATCTTCTCCACGTCGCCAAATTTCGAAGCGACTTTGACCACTGATCCAGCGGGTACGTAAAAGTCCAGCTCACGGATGATGTATTGAGTTCTATTGTTCCAGCCAATGATCAATATCTTCTCCCGGTGCAAGGGAGCGGGCTCCGTATAGATGATCTGGCCTTCGTTCCGATCAATGGTGCTCGGTGCGTTGGGAATCAGGGTGTCGTCATCTTCAGTCACTCCGATCACCTTATCTCCCTCCTTAAAAATGGTATCCATCGGAGGGTTAATTTCTACATGATCATCAGCGAACTGAATTCCCATAATAGCCGAGTCCTCATAGGAGAAAAGGATCTCTCGGAAGGTCTTACCGACCAAAGAGGACTCTTCCATAAAATAGATCTCTGCACCGGAGAAGTCCATCAACTCCATGTACACGACGCTCAAACCTGACTGACGGCTGGTTTGAACCATAATGCGCGAGATGATCTCATCGGACAAGATAAGCTCCACTTCGTCTTTCCCCACCATCTTAGCCACCTCAAAGTTCTTCTTATCCTCCATCTCCGCGGTGATGTGATAAGGCTCTTTACGTCGCTCGGGGTTGGTGACGATGGCGACGATCGTCTTGATGATTTGGCTGTCGGAATTTTCGTTGTCCTTATCCAGAATGATGATGGACTTCGTTTCGAACGGGTTAGCGATGTAGAGATCGTGTACATCAATGGGGTTTCCCGTCCGACAGATCACATCCGTGTTTTGCGTATCGCCTACTTTATCACGGATCTCATCTTCCATCAGCACTTTGTCCTTGTCTGCCAAGATCACAATGACTCCTCGCTTCTGGTTTTCGTTTGCAATAATCAGTTCGGAGAGAATAGTAAAAATCTTTGACGACCATCCCAGGATCAGGACGTGGTCTTGCTCGATCACGAATGATCGGCCCTTGCGGAGGTCTTCCACCTTGGAGAGGATACCACTTGATACCAACCCGATCAGCGTACTGATCATGATGAGGCCCAGGATCGTCACCATCATCATGAAACTGCGGAAGGGCCAATTCTCTTCGTGCTCACCCACTGTACCGGGGTCCAGTACGTGGGTAAGGTTCACCCATATAGATTGGTAAATATCCCACTGACCTTCTTCATCTGGATGCAGCCCCGATAGAATCAAAATGACGGAGAAAACGAGCACCACGACCAGGGAAAAAACACCCAAGCCAGCGATCATCGAGAAGGTACCACGCGAAACGAAATTGTCGAACTTATATCTGAGCCTTTCTTTGAAGGGCACTTTTTTCATAGGGTGGTAATTATGTCAGTTCAAGCCAGTTCTTAGTAGGCGGGCAAAGTTACCAATAAGCCCCAAACGGCGACAATATATTTAAATATACATTTTATTTTTACGATGAACGCGAGATGTAATTGCTGAGCGACACATCCATAGCTTTGATGTTTTTGGCCCCCAAATTTTGATTAATATCGGTGTTGACTTCAGCAATTTTACGAAGTATGAAACAATTGCACGTTCTAGCCCTACTGGGTATACTCCTAGTCTTCAATTCCTGCCAGCCTAGTAAGCTGAAGTACCGGCTATTCCACGATGTCCACGAACCTGACGGTCGCATATCTGCGGCTATCAAGGAGGTAATGGAGCGCAACCACAATGTCGAAATCGAATTAGTGATCGGCCAAGGCAGCTTTGCCAATCTCGACAGTATCGCTGAAGGCGTCGCGGACATTGCCTTGATCGAAAACTTTGTGCCTCTTCAAGAGCGCGTTCGGTCGGTGACGCTCTTCTATCCTAAGATTCTGCACATCTTTTATTTGGATGATGGCAGGCCAGAGCCCTCATCTTTCTCGGAGTTGCTCTATGGGCGCAAAGTGTACATTGGTGAAGTGGGCACATCCTCTCACCTGTTCATGCAGGACATCTTCGCATTTTTTGATCTGGATACCACAAAGTTTGAAATCACCAAGAACGTGTTCGACACGGAGGTGCTCGCCGGCTTCACGGATATCGTCCCTCTGAAAGACGTCGAAACGCTAAGAAGCTTCAAACTATACTCTTTGGACAATCTACACAACTTTGGTAAAGGATCTATCGCGGAAGCCATTGCCCTGCGTTTTCCGCAGGTGCGACCATTCATCATCCCCCAGACGAGCTACCGCGATATCACGGACAAGCCGATCGTCACGCTCGAATCAGATGCCCTGCTTGTCGTCCGAGAGGATCTGCGCGAAAATTTTGTCTATGATCTGACTAGGACCATATACAACGAGAAACAAGACTTTACGAACCTTAGCCCACTTATATTTCGTGGACTAGACGAGACCTTTGACCGAAGTATTTTGAGCTTCCCACTGCACGAGGGCGCTCGCGTCTTCCTGGATCGGGACGAGCCTGGGTTTCTTGAGCGGTATGCTGAACTGGTTGGGGTGATCTTTTCGATTGCCATCGCACTGGTCAGTGGTATCATCTCCCTTTCGAAATGGCAAAGACAGAAAAAGAAGGACCGTGTAGATATTTTTTACAAGGACCTAATGGAAATTAAGAATCACAAAATCGCCTCTTCACAAGAGGGAGTCACGATGATTCAAGAAATCCAGCAGTCTCAAAACAAAGCTTTCGACATGTTGATCAATGAAGAACTAGAAGCGAATGAAAGCTTTCGTATTTATATGGAGCTCAGCAAAGAAACGATCAATGAACTTAGGGGTCGTGTGAGGGCATTGAAAGCGATGGATCGCTAGGCTCTGCGCTATTCCGCCGCCAGCATTTCCTGGTATTTTCGATCCGCCATGATCATATTGATATCCGGATCTTTTTCCCAGGCGGTCTTCCCATTGAAAAACGCTCGCACTTCAAAAAATAGAAGCTTGCCTTCCTGGATCTTGAAATGAGCAAAATTAGGCTCTACCCAACTGCCCTGCGTCAGCGCAATGGCACACCATCCGCCGTAAGCCGGCAAATACTTGTCGGGGTTGCTCAGAAAAGCCTTCTGGTTCGCCTCGGAGACAAATCTCAAGGTAAGTCCGTCGTACTTTGTCTCAAAGGCCTGGGTTCCCTTTTCTGTTTTCCCTGCGAAGTAGCTGGTCAGATCGTAGCCATCAAATGCGACTGCTGTTTCGGGAGAGGCGTAGGGATGCGGAGGGGGATTTTGTGCGCCCACAGTCCAGCAGACCGCAATCAGCAGCACGAATGTCAAAGTCTTCATTTTTGTCAAATTAGCTATTGGTTATTTGTGATTACCTGGTTTATCCTCGTTTGTTGGATGATCAATGACTTCCGGACGACACTTACTATTTCAACTCTACCAATCGATAGTAGTCATTGGCTACAATCCGAAAGTTCGATCTGGCATCCGAAGCAGCTGGCATCAGCTCGCGACCAGCTACCTTGATTTGAGCCTCATCCAAAAACCCGTGGAATATGGCCGTCGCGACTTCCAGGTGGTTGTGGGGTGATCGGCCGTCGAAATTGTAAGTTTCGGCACCATCAGCACCTTTCACTTCCACCTCAAAGTGCTCGGGAAGTCCCGCCCCGGGCTCCAACCAAAGATAGGCCTTGTCGATCGCCCAGTGTTGGATGATGACGGGATAGAGCCCCAAGCTATCGCGTGATTCATTCGACAATCGGAAAACATTCATTTTTGCATCGCCTCGCTCCTCTAGGTCATAGTAAGATTGTCGGACATTCTTAAAAAAAAGCTCTGAAGGATCCGTTGTGTCAAAAGTGAAATCATCAAGCACTACCCGATCATTGACCGCGAGTTGGCAAGCGGAAAGTAGAACGGTAAAGGTCAGAGGTCTCAAATGTCTCATGTCTTTTTTAAGATCAAGGTGGTTTCGGCATGTTGATCATCAAAGTGCACCGTCCGGTGCGGCATCAGTTTTTGATAGCCTAGTGTCTCCATTTCTTCTAGCAGGGCCGTGGTCAGAAATGTCCCTATCGTGCCGTCCTTAAATTGACGCTCCGTTTTATGGGTCAACAAGTGAGATTCAAAATTGATTGTGGAATTCATCGAAAAGTACAGCACTCCTTCGGGCTTTAGCACTCGATGGAGCTCTGTCCAGGAAGGCATCACCAAAGGCACGTCCAGATGATGAAACACCCGACTGCATATGACGAGATCGAAGCTGGCCGATTCCAGACCTGTGTTTTCCACTGATCGGCTGAGCAATCGCTCAGCATCTTGGTGGGGATACGATTTGAAGAGGTAGCGCAGCAGCTGCAGTTGTGATTCGTCGGTATCGATGCCCCACACTTGCCACCGCTTGTTGAGGAAGTACACCATATTTCGGCCACTGCCACATCCTACATCCAAGACCTTTCCCCATGAGCCTAAGTGCCCTTTGAGGATTTGATCAATAAGGAACAAGTCCATGTCACCGAAGAAATTGTTAATGTCTGTTTCATCGATTGAAGCACACATTGGAAATGCAATTGGGTCAATAAATAGGTAGATGCACTAAATTAGTCGAACCAGCGGTCATGTTGTGACATTGCAAACAATCAACAGCTAGCGTGCAATACCGGCAAGAGTTCATGGCTGCAAGGAACAGGGTCGATAGTGAGACGCACCCAAACCTTTGAGCTTATGTTAAAGAAAACTACACGCGTTTTGGTCGTAGATGATCATACGCTGTTTCGTAAAGGCCTAGTGGTCATGCTGGAGTCTTTCGAAGATATAGAGGTGGTGCACGATTGTGCAAATGGAGCGGAAGCACTGGATTTCCTTCGACTCAACCCCATTCATGTCGTGCTGCTTGATCTAGACATGCCAGTACTAGACGGGAGGGAAGCAGCAAAGAAAATCATCAGTAAATACCCGGGCACCCACATCATCATCATATCGATGAACGATACGCTGGAGGTCATCGCAGAATTGATAGAAATCGGGGTACATAGCTACTTGCTCAAAGACGCCGAACCGCAAGAGGTAAAGCGAGCCATACTATCCGTAATCAACAACGACTTCTACTACAATCACTTGGTGTCGAGGGCTTTGAGGCAAAACTTCCAACGATCCAATAACAAGCCTAATACAGATCCCGTCGGTAAGTCTATCCTAAGTCCTCGAGAAATAGAGGTGCTGCAACTGATTTGCCGCGAAATGACCGTGAAAGAGATAAGCGAAGAATTGCACCTCAGCGAGCAGACGATACTTACGCATAGAAAGCACCTGATGAAGAAGATCCAAGCCAAAAATGCGGTCTCATTGGTTCGATTTGCCATACAGAACCAGATCATCACTTTCTAGATCGATATATATTTAATGTTGTTATATACCCAAAACTGGGTAATTCATATCCCTCTTACTGGGTATTTGTGCCGTAGGTTGTTTTATTAATTGTCTGATTATCAGTGGTTTGATGATTGATACCTTCTTCACGTTCTCATTTCAATCCGTGACTATGTCTAATTTCAAATTGTCATTCGAAAGGATGACTAGCTCTTAGGTTGATGGTAGTCCATCTTGAATGCCGGTCTTGGGGGATCCTAGTCTTTACACTTACTCACTAATCTCCTGAGATCGGCTTCTCATTTTTTGCGGTACATCTCTGGAAAATCGCGTTCACCAGCCAAAAAGCCGATGTGAGGAGGGGCCTCTTGGCATTATTGACCAATTACCCATACATTTAATTCTCGCATGACTTTTTGAAATCATGTCCATTGAGCAAGAAATTTCCGTACTCTCCTCAGCCGCGCAGTGCGATGGAGACCTAGATAGAAGAGAGTACGACTACATCATGAAATTGGGAAAGGCGCACGGCATGGCCGCAGAGCGCATTCAGGAAATCATCGACAGCAGACAGGAGCTGGGCCTCGACGATCTATCCGATGATGAAAAATTCGAAATACTTTACAACATCGTGATCATCATGAAAGTCGATGGTAAGGTATATAATGAGGAGATCCTGTTTTGCCAAAATATCGCCTCACGCCTGGGGTATGAGTACGAGGCTATTATGGAGTTATATCCGCATGTTCATGCGAGAGTAAAGGTCGCCGGAATGAAGAAACAACTCCAACGACAAATCGAAAAATACCTCAAACACTAAAAAAGCCCAGCGCTTACCACACCAGGCTTCCCATCTTCATTCAGCAAAGTCTTTAGTTGAGAAACTCATAGATTCCGGCTACGCCCTGGCCGCCACCTACACATGCGGTAACCATACCGTACTTGCTGTTTCTTCTACGCATCTCATTGAAAAGGCTAACTGACAATTTTGCACCCGTACAGCCCAGCGGATGACCTAGAGCGATCGCTCCGCCATTTACATTTAAGATATCTGTATTGAGATCAAGGCCTTTGATCACCGCCAGTGACTGAGCCGCGAAGGCTTCATTCAACTCAATCAAATCGATATCGTCTTGTTTCAAGCCTGCTTGCTTCAAGGCCTTGGGGACTGCGTATACTGGCCCGATTCCCATGATCCTAGGATCCACGCCAGCCGTGGCATAGCTTACCATCCGGGCAATGGGTTCCAATTTGTACTTCTTCACCATGGCTTCACTCATCACCAATACAAAAGCAGCGCCGTCGGAAGTTGGAGAAGAATTACCCGCAGTGACCTGTCCTCCTTGCTTGAATGCAGGTCGAAGTTTAGCAAGACCCTCCAGGTTGGTACCAGGCCGTGGGCATTCGTCGGTATCTACAGTATAGTTTCGCTTTTCGCGACGGCCATCGGGGCCGACGTAGGTTTCTTCCACCTCGACGGGAACAATTTCATCAGTAAACTTGCCTTCGCCAATCGCCTTCACCGCCTTGGCGTGAGAATTGACCGCAAATTCATCAGATTGGTCTTTGGAAATCTCGTAGTCATTGGCTAACTCCTCGGCAGTCAGTCCCATACTGAGGTAATACTCTGGGTGCTCAGTAGAGATCTTGTAGTTGAGCGCGGGCTTGAAGCCCATCATCGGCACCAGCGACATCGACTCGGTACCGCCGGCGATGATACACTCCGCCGTACCTGAGTGCACTCGAGCGCAAGCCAAATGAATCGCCTCGAGACCCGAACCACAATATCGATTGAGTATCATGCCCGGGACACCTACCGGTAGAGAGAGGAGTGAGATCATCCGTCCCATTTGAAGTCCTTGCTCTGCTTCGGGGACCGCATTTCCCACAATGACGTCATCCACCTCGTTGGTATCGAAGCCATCGACTGAGCCTACCAAGTGTTTGATCACGTCAGCTGCGAGGTCGTCCGGTCGATAAAAGCGGAATCCTCCTTTTTTGGCTCTGCCCACCGCTGAGCGGTATCCTGCAACTATATATGCGTTCATATTTTCAATTTTTTCGGTTTTCGCTTATTCCTTTTCAGTTAACTGTATCTCCGGTGCAGTTAGTTTCTTAATGGTTTGCCCTTGAAGAGGATGCTTTGAATCCGCTCGAGTGTCTTTGGCTCGCCGCACAAGCTCAAAAATGCTTCACGCTCTAGGTCCAACAAGTAGCTCTCCGATACCATCGAAGCCGAAGACAAATCACCTCCGTTCATTACCCATGCGGCCTTGTTGGCAATCTTAGCATCATGCTCCGAAGCGTAGTTGGCAAATTGCATACCCGAGACACCGGCCATAAATGTGGCTAGACCCGTGCGGCCCTGAACTTTGATGTCGTGACGCTCGGTGGGCTGCGTGTAACCTGCTTCGGCGATTTCGATCACGCGCTGCTTCGCGTCGGCAATCAATCGTGATCTGTTGAGGGTAATTCGATCTGCCGGTTTGAGCATGCGGAGGTCCTTTGCCTCTTCTGCGGAGGTAGCCACTTTTGCTGTAGCAATGTTCATAAAGTACTCTTGCAGTGTATTGAGTTCGATATCGCCTTTGACGTATTCGTCTGATGCCCTCAGGGTGAACTCTTTCGTGCCGCCCCCACCGGGGATCAGTCCCACACCGACTTCCACCAAGCCGATGTACGTTTCCGCATGCGCCTGGATCGCATCGCAATGCAAGGAAAGCTCACATCCGCCCCCCAAGGCCATGCCCGAAGGAGCTGCCACCACAGGGATAGACGAGAACCGTGCGCGTGTCATGGTATTTTGGAACTGACGAATCATCATATCAATCTCGTCAAACTCCTGATCTACAGCATACATGAAAAGCATCGCCAGGTTGGCACCCGCCGAAAAGTTCTGGCCTTCATTGGCAATGACCAGTCCTTGGTAATCTTTCTCCGCCATATCTATGGCAGTGTTGATCCCAGTGATAACCTCCGCGCCGATAGAATTCATCTTAGTATGAAACTCCAGGTTCAAGACGCCATCACCAATGTCATAGAGTGTTGCACCCTCATTTTGCCATACAATGCCGCCGTCTTTGAATGCTTCGAGTAGAATGAACTCCTCTGTACCGGGCACCACCTTATAAGTACCGCTTTCCACATCAAAGTATTGCTTGCTTCCACCTTCGTATTTGTAAAAGCTTGAGTTACCGCTGGCCAGCATGTCACCCACCCATTTGGCGGGCTCTAAGCCTTGGGCTTTCATTTGATCAAATATCTCCTTAGTACCCATGGCGTCCCAGGTCTCAAATGGCCCCAACTCCCAGGCGAATCCTGCAGATACTGCTTGATCGATACGATACAGCTCATCGGCAATTTCAGGAATGCGATAGGTGCAATACTTAAAAAGATCGAAGAAAGTAGATCGGTAAAAGTCACCAATTGGCCCTTCCTCTTTGATGACGATGCGCAATCGCTCTTTGACATCTTCAACATCCTTGGTCTTGTCGAGGACATCCAGTTTTGACTTTTTCTTTGGTCCATACTCAAATGACTTGAGGTCGACCTCTAGGATTTCCTTCTTACCTTCGGAACTGACGGTTTTCTTGTAGAATCCTTGTTTGGTCTTGTCTCCGAGCCACTTCCGGTCGTGCATTTCCTTGACGATGCCAGGAAGCTTGAAGTTTTCTCGGGCCTCGTCGTTGGGCAGTCCCGCGTAGAGATTGTTGGCTACGTTCACCGTCGTATCAAGGCCAACCAAGTCTGAGGTGCGGAAGGTAGCAGACTTTGCCCGTCCAATGATGGGACCGGTCAATTTGTCAATCTCTCCGACGCTGAGATCAGTCTTTTCTACAGCATGCATGCCAGATATCATCGAATACACACCGATTCGATTGGCGATAAAGGCTGGGGTGTCTTTACAGAGGACTGTTTCTTTGCCCAAATACAGATCACCATACTGCATGAAGAACTCTGTAATCTCTGGATCAGTCTGCGCAGTTGGAATAATTTCAAGCAGCCGGAGATACCGAGGAGGATTGAAGAAATGCGTACCGCAAAAGTGCTTTTTGAAATCGTCACTTCGACCCTCGAGCATCAGGTTGATCGGAATGCCCGAAGTATTGCTGGTGATGAGGGTACCTGGCTTTCGGACGGCCTCTACCTTTTCAAAGAGCGACTTCTTGATCTCGAGGTTTTCGATAATTGCCTCAAGCACCCAATCGCAGTCTGCAATCTTCGCCAGATCATCGTCAAAGTTGCCTGTTGTGATCAAGGATGCACGGGACTTGTGGAAAAGTGGGGCAGGCTTCGATTTTAGCGCCGTTTGCAACGAATCGTTCACGATTCGGTTGCGGACAGCCGGAGTTTCAAGGGTCAAGCCCTTCTTTTGTTCCGTTTCGTTGAGCTCTCGGGGTGAAATGTCCAGCAACAGTACCTCTACGCCTATGTTGGCAAAGTGACAGGCGATGCGGGACCCCATGATCCCGGAGCCCAGTACAGCTGCTTTCTTAATGGCTCGTTTCATATTGAAGTTGATCTATAAATGTGTGTAAATGGTTTCTGTCATCGACAACCGAGTTGATCATATGAATCACCTCGAAAAAGGTCTGAAGTTTTTCTGCCGAAATCAAGTCCGTGACTCGCCTATTAAATTCTTTGACCGCCAAGCGTGAGATTTCTCTTTTTTTCTTTCCCAAATCGGTGAGCACAATGCGTACGGAGCGTCCATCGTCAGGATCTTTTTTGCGGTATACCCAATTGCGCTCCTCCATGGTTTTCAGCATCCTCGTTAGGCTTCGAGATTCCAAGCCCATCAGTGGGGCGATCTTGGTTGCTGGTGTGCCTTCCTCTGTGTCAATGTTCAATAAAACAAATCCCGTCGAAGCGGTGATTTCAAACTTGTCGCCATACTGATTGTACATCCGGGAGATGGCGTGCCATGTCGCTTTGATATTGAAATCTATCGTCTCTTCTCTTTTCATAAGCCTTTGCTTCAGGACGATCAAAGATAGGTGCATTTTGTTATGCATGCATACTATTTTCCCCCGAAATTCCTTTGGGTGTGCACATTAGCTCAGCTTCTCGTAGATTTACGCGACTACAATCTTGCTTATGTCGCAGACCATTCCGCCTTTGTTTCATTCTTTTGAGAGTGGTGAGCCCTTTGACCGGTGCATCGAATGCGAGCGAAAACTCGAGCATGATTGCGAGTATGTCATTGAGAAGGCAATGAAAACCTACGAAGGGTACAGTGCAAAAGACGTAGTATTTGACTATGCAATATGTATAGAATGCGCTAATCGCATCAGGGAATCATTTTCAAAGGAATCGCTTGAGGCAATTGACAAGTACTTTGCCAATGTAGTGCCACGGCCTGCGACACAACTTTTGGACAATACTGGGCAGTTTGATGTTGAGAAATGTGTGCAACAATGTCTAATCACCGGAAAGCCATTGGAGCAACTGAAAGAGTACCAGGTCTATGCTCACTGTCGAGGGAAATCCCTTCAGAGGCAAGTACCTCCTTACATGGTGAGTAACGAGGCCGTGGAGCAGTTGATGCCTTTGTTATCCGCCAAGACGAACGACATATTGGATGATTTTTTCCAACGACATTTCAGCCCTGACCCAAGTATCTTCAATCCGCTGCCCAGGCTGATTATCTAGACCGATGTCGCTATAACTCATCGCCGCGCAGCTCTCGAAATCGCTTTCGTGCTTCTGCAGCGTACATACTTCCGGGATAGTCCGTGAGGAACTGGCGATACAGCCGTTTGGCTTCCTCCGCTAGACCAAGACTTCGTTCCGTCATTTCCGCTCTGCGAAAAGCTGCATCATCTGCCAAGATGTCGTAAGAGTAATTATTCAAGATTTGATCCAGTGCGTCTATCGATTGCTCAAATTGACCTTGGGACCGATAAATGGTAGAAGTCAACCACAGGCACTCATCGACAATCGAATGCGTCGGATTGGTTTCTATCAGCTGCCCCAACTGCAGCAAAGCCGAGTCGTATTTGTTCTGAAAAATGAGGAGCTCGATGGAGGCGTATTCTTTCATAATGAAGTCGGACGTATCGAGGATCGTATTGTTCTTGATCAAAAGGCTCAAGGAAATGGCGTCGTTTGATATCTCACGGGTGGTTGCTTGCTTGAGGATGTCGAGGTGACTCAGAGCAAGAGAGAAAGCGCCGATATAATAGTTGAGTTTGGCATTTCGGAGTTTTGCCTCATAACCCACTGGAGAATCGTCATTTTCCTTTTCCACTTGAGAGTAGAGTAAACTAGCTTCCCAGGGCTCATTTTCAAGCAGATAAATGTCTCCAAGATCGAGTTTGCATTTGGAAACCAGGTACGGACTGACTCGTGGTATGCGCAACAAGTCGTTGAGAATGTTGACCGCGGCATCTCGCTCGTTGAGATGGAAAGCATGCAAAAGTGCCTTGTTTCTCATGGCCTCGAGCGTGATCACGTTAGGGCCGAGTTCACGATACAGGTTCTGGTACTCACTGGTGAGTGTTCTGATGGCGCGTTCATCGATGGGAAACTGACTTTTGACGAGACCTTCCTTCGAAGCGATCAGCTGCTGACGGGCGCGGCCATAGTTGGGCGAGCGGCGACCGTATTCATTTACCACGTAGTCAAATATGGTAATGGCATCATCCCAGGAAGCGTTGTCCATAGCCAACTGGCCAATCTCCATGCTCTCGTCGCCTGGGCGGCCGCTCCTTTTGTCCAAAGCCCGGGCTTGCAAAAAGGCTGCGTAGAAATTCTTGCGTTGGAGTTCGATCCAGATCAGCAATTCGCTGTATACCTTTTGCTCGGGCTCCTTTTGAATCCGCTTGATCAAGGTTTGCTCCAAAAAGACAAGGTCTTCTTCTTCGGGAAAGAGGTTTTGGAAAATGTTTTTGATGTAATTGAGATTGCCAGGATTGGCCAGTGCGTAATACAGGTACTCATTGACCATAGATTGCTTATCGCCCATCAGTCGATAGACTGTGGCCAGATCCAAGGCGTAGGCTCCAGGGCGTGCGTTGAGTTGCCGTGCGAGTTGGAGAAAATCAATGGCGTAGTCGAAGAGCTCTTTGGTGACAAAGCTCTGCGCAATAAAATTTAACTGATACTGATTAGAGGCAAGCTGCTTTCGAAGTGCATTGAATACTGACTTCGCCTCTGAAGGTTCATCGATCGTCGTATGGAGAAAAATGAGGTCGACTTTGTACTGATAGAGATTTGGATAGTATTTGATGGCTCGCTCCAAGTATTTCTTGGCCTCGTCAAACTCCGAGCGATTCATCAACAGATTGAAGTAATTGGTATGAATGCCGGGTATCGCCTTTTTATTTTTTGACAGATTGGAGAAAATGCTTAATGCCTTTTCAGTTTCGCCCTGCACATAATATTCATTAGCTAGCTGGATCTTGTCGTCCAATTGTGCATAGGCCAGCACTGTAATAGACGATAGAAGAATTGCGAATAGGAAACGATTCATAAAAGAATGAGGAGTTGTCCACACTGTGGTATATACTGTAAGTATAGAGTAAAGTTTTTATTTAAAATCATTTTCATTATTAAGGCTGTGGATTTGTGAGTAAATGGGTAAATGATAATTTGGATTTGAGGATTGTTGATGGGGAGGTACTAAATGGTGCGTTATGCACAGGTTATGAAAGGATGTAGTTTCTGGAAATGAGATATTTAGGTAGGGCTGGTGGATATCGGCTAAAGGGAGTGTTGATTGTGAGTGAATGTGGAAATAGGTGAAGTGAATGGGGATTTTAGGCGTTGGACGTGGAAGTAGTATGGATGCGATGGATTGCGGAATGGTACAGGGTGATAACTGTTAGTTAATGGGAGGTTATGAACGAAATACTGGAGAGATATTCACATGTTCGGAAGGGTGATGGGAGGGAATTCAACTTCCCAATTGGCGCGCAGCTCTGTGAATTCGTCCATGACAAAGATAGGCTCTGTTGGTTGATCGATATTGAGATTTCCGACATCCCATTTTTGGTTTTGATTGGTATCTAACAATATTCGAATACCATATTTTCCAGGTGGTACGTTAGTGAAGGCTCCTTGGAGCTGATGGATCTTTGTGGCAATGGTCTCGTACTTGTCATCGATCAGCTCAACTATGGCGTTGGGGTTTGGCGCATTGACTTGGTAGCTGAGTATGCCAGTTTCTGTGGGCACGAACTCTCGATAGGTGCGAACGAATGCAATGGAGGAGTCATTGGTAATGGAGACGATGGCGCCGGTGTCTAGTAGAAATTGGACTTGTTGTAAGAAGGAAGGGTTGATCTGGGTGGAGTCTTCTTCGGTATAGAGGATGGTCTCAAGAGAGTCTTTCCACGATTGCCATGTCCAAGGAATTTCAATGTCGAGAGATGTTCGGTCAAAATTAAATGCGGTAGTGATGGAGTCGGGTGTTAGTTGTAGAACGGTATCGGCCTGGAGAAGGAGGAGGTCTTGACGAAATGTTTTGATGGGTTTATTGGCGGTGATGTTGATGGTGAGTTGGTCCTGGATTGATGCTTCGTTTCCTGGTTGGAGGTTGACGAGGAAGTCCTCAGAGCGAAGGGTACTCTTGGTGTACCTGAGATACATGGTGTCGATGACCGTGGTCTGGGTGGTGTCCGTAGCGGATACAATGAGCTGGAGGCTGTCGGATACTTGTTCGTTTGGGTAGAACTGGATACTCTCTTGGTCATCACTCATTCTACTATACAATTGTATAAGGCTGTCGGTGGGTGTGATGTAGGAGTAGGAGTTGATGGGTTTGTTGTACCTCGCCTGGAAATAGGCGCCGAAGGGTCTGGCACTTAGCAAGGATAGGGGTCGTATGTCTAGCAGGAAGGTGGTCAGGTTGATGGAGTCGATAGCAACAGTGAGAGGGATGGAGTCGGGTAGAAATCCATGCGCTTCAGTCTGTGATTCCAGAAGTAGATTGTTATTGTCATCCTGGAAGGCAAGGAGTTTGTAATTGCCTGTTTTGATGTAACTGATTTTGAAATTTCCCTTCTCATCGGAGGAGGCGAAGTACATGGGTTTATCTGTTGAGTAGTCTAGGGTGTCAGACCATGGATAGAGAGCGGCGATAATGGACTCCTGAGGCTTCTGCGTGAGCAAGTCAGCAATAGAGCCTGTGACTACTAGGGAATCTATATAGGGTCCAGTGGAGAAGGCGATGACCAGGTTTTTGGCTGGGTTTTTTTCAGTGATGTCTGTGATAGAGTTAAAGAAGTTGAAGGTGTAAGTAATGCTGTCCTGGAAGGGCTCCTCGAATTCAATTGTTATTCGGTTCTTTTTGAGTAAAGGTTTGTACTGGATGTCGTTCTGCGGCGTAATGATGAGATCCTGACGGAGTTTGTCGGCATTGATGAATTCATCGAAGGTGAGGGTCATTGTTTGTTCTTGGTAGAGTATGGTGCCTGTTGAGGGAGTGGCCTCCATGAGTGTTGGCGGTATGGTGTCCCTGGGACCACCCGATGGATTGATGGGGTTGGCGCACCGGGAGGTAGCAGCAAGTATGTAAATCACGGAAATGAGGAAGAGTATGGATGTGAGCCTCATTTTGTAAGTACGTAGATCAAGGAGGAATATTGTTGGCTTTTTGCGGCATGTTGGTTGGATCGCCAGCCTGTTTGTAATCCAGAGAGAATGGCAGTGGAAGATTGTCGGTATTTCTCACTGAGTATGGAAACATAATATGCGTCGAGCTTCATGGGTAGGGTGCGCTTGAGCTGAAGCTTAGTCCGTTGTGCGATGTTTTGTATGGATTCCGGAGGGAAATGATAAAGGTGGCGTGGCACGTCGTATCCGGCCCAAAAGGATTCATAGTGCTGGGCGTCGTAGGAGTGTGGATTGGGCACAGCGATAAGTAAGTGGCCGTGTGGTGCCAGGCGCTTTCGGAGTTTGCGAATGGTGTCTTTGAGCTCATGAACATGTTCGAGTACATGCCAAGCGGTGATGATGTCGTATTCGGATTTGTTGTCTTTGGACAGTTGGGGGAAAACTTGGATGTTCTTGGAGATGGCGATAGACCGAGCTGACTCATTGGGCTCTACTCCGATGGTTGACCATTTTTTGCGCTGGACATAATGCTGAAAGTCCCCGGTACCGGCCCCGAAGTCTAAGAGGCGACCTGGTTTTGAATGTAGCTGGCGGATGATATTGAATTTCCAGCGCAGGGTATAGGTACGAGCAAGCTTGTAAGCGAAATTAATGAGGTTGTTAGCTTGGCTGGTATGACTGATGTAGTCATTGCTTTGGTAATAGGTGTGGATGTGTTCTTTTGAGGGTCTGGGGTTGGTATAAATAGTGTGGCAGCGAGGGCAGCGGACGAGGGCAAAACTCTCCTTAGAGACACTGTGATCGTCGCAAATCAGGTAATTGTCGTGACTGGTGTACTGGCAGACAGGACATTGCTCGAGTTTCTCGTACATGTTTATTATCGGCCCAAATGTACCATTAAGATGGAAATATCAGCTGGCGATACGCCACTTATTCGTGAGGCTTGACCCAGGGTTCGGGGTTTGATGTGGGATAGTTTCTCGATGGCCTCGAGTGAGAGTGATGTGAGGTGGCTGTAGTTGAAATCGGGATTAATGAGTTGACCCTCAAGTTGGGTAAGCTTCTCAGATTGGCGCTGCTCGCGATCAATGTAAGTCTGGTATTTGATTTGGATCTGTGCTTGCTCGAGTATATCTGTGCCGAATTGGGATAAGTTGTCTTGAATGTCAGTGGTGAGTTGCCGTAGATGCTGAGTAGTTAGTTCAGGTCTTTGCAGCAGTTGGCTTAGTGAAGTGCGGTCTTTGATTGGGGCAGTTCCAATGTCTTGCAAACGTTTTAGGTCTTCTTTGGGGTGGAGCGTTGTGGTCTGTAGGTACGTTTGCAGTTGCTGAGTTTGTCGGATCTTAGTTTGGGTGTGGTCATAGCGTTCTTGAGTGGCGAGTCCTAGACCAAAAGCTTTGGGCGTGAGGCGTAAATCAGCGTTGTCTTGTCTGAGAAGTAGGCGGAATTCTGCACGGGAGGTAAACATGCGATAGGGCTCGTCGGTACCCTTGTTGATGAGGTCGTCAATAAGGACACCTATGTATGCTTCGTTGCGATTGAGAATAAATGGTTTTTCTCGGGTAAGTGCCTGGTGTGCATTGATACCAGCTATGAGACCTTGGCAGGCAGCTTCTTCATAGCCGGTCGTACCATTAATTTGGCCTGCGAAAAATAGATTCTTGACCAATTTGGTTTCCAGGGTTGCTGTCAGTTGGGTGGGTGGAAAGAAATCATACTCGATGGCATAGCCAGGTTTGATCATCCGGCAGTTTTCGAATCCTGGTACAGTACGAAGGGCTTTGTACTGAATGTCTTCGGGCAGAGAGGTAGAAAATCCATTGACATACATTTCGATAGTGTCCCAACCCTCTGGCTCTATGAAGAGCTGATGCCTTGTACGTTCAGCAAAGCGGTTGATCTTGTCCTCGATGGACGGACAGTAGCGAGGTCCGAGTCCTTGGATGCGTCCGTTAAACATGGGGGACTGGTCGAAGCCTTGCCTTAGGTGGTCATGAACTTCTGGGTTGGTGTAAGTAATCCAGCAACTTCGTTGTTCTTTCAGAGGTTGAGTTTCTGCTAGGTAGGAGAATTTTGATGGCTCCTCATCGCCTTTTTGTTCTTCCATTTCTGAGAAATCCAAGCTACGACCATCGACGCGGGGTGGGGTACCAGTCTTCATACGCCCACTTTCAAACCCGAGGGATCCGAGTTGTTCTGTGATACCTGTCGAGGCTCGTTCTGCTGTGCGGCCTCCCCCGAACTGTTTGGTTCCAATATGGATGGTACCATTGAGAAAGGTGCCGTTGGTGAG
>JBCCXG010000013.1:0-23289 GCA_039191945.1 Bacteroidota bacterium | reverse complement strand
TTGGGCGTTGAGCGGGACACTTTAGCCCTGATTCGTGCTAGATCCTCTTTTGAGTCGGTCAGATCTTGTGATTCCCACCCTTCCAGCGCTTCTTGCTCAAACGCATCCTCCAATGTGGCCTTCTCGAAAGCATGTGCCTCCTTCGATAGCATCTCATCATTGAGATACCTTTCGAAGTCCTCTTGACTAGAGCGATATGTTCGTCTATCTTTCTCGATTCGCTGTCTCTCTACGCAAATCCGCAAATTTCTTTTGCCATTTTGTATGGCACTCTTTACTGTCTTGAGCGATAAGCCGCTCTTACTCGCAACTTCTTGGTAACTGTGTTTTTGCAAGTAAAACAAAGTGACGCACAATTGCTGTTCCTGCTTCAGCTCCTCGATACAGCCCTGTAGAGCGTCCAAGTCACTGTCGAGGCCGTCGCTATTGAGATGCTCTTCTGGTGAGAATTCCACACGAAGGAGGTTATTTTTTTCATCTTGACCCTTCCTTTTGCGGATTTCCATCAAGCAGAAGTTTTTGGCGACTATGTACAGCCACGACTTGAAGTGCTCGACTTCCGAGGTCAGTAAGGCCTTGGTCAGCTGCTCGTAGATACCCATGACAGCATCCTGACTGTCCTCTCGAGACCCTAAGTACTTGATGCACAAGCCGTAGATCAGGTGCAAATACCGATCATAGAGCACACCCAAATACTGGGAGTCCTCCGTTTTTCTGTAACGAGCGACCAGCTCTGCGTCCTCCAGTGACTTGATATCTGATCCGAATAGCGCCAATCCTGTTTGTGACTTTTCCCGCTTACGGGATTATCTAAAGTGACATGAAATTAAGGAAAGGCTCAGCACGATGTCAGAAATTTTTTTAGGAAGGTTTATGGAATCCGGTGGAAGCCCGCATCTCAATGGGCGAACACCAAATAATAAAATCATGCAAAGAATAGTCCTTCTGATACTATTGGTCTTAAGTGCCTTTTATGTACAAGCAGGTCATTTAGTAACAGGCAAGGTCACCGACAAAAACTCGGGTGATCCGATTCCTGGTGTCAATGTTATGGTGAAGAATAGCAGCGTGGGTACGACAACGGACCTCGATGGCAGGTATGAGTTGGAAGTAATCTCGAAGCATGCCACGCTCGTATTTTCCTTCATTGGCTATGCGACCGAGGAAGTGGCCATCACAGGTCAGCACTTTGTGAACGCCGAACTTACGGTTGACCAACTAGAGTTGGAGGAAGTAGTTGTAACCGGCTATGATAAGGCCGCGGTTGAAAAAGCCCTTAAGAGGCAGCAGTCCACTACGCATCAACTTCAGGGCAGGGTCGCCGGAGTGGCCATCAGCGGGAAAAATAGCAAAGTTAGGACCAGGTCTCATACCACCGGAGCTGTCTCTCGTGCTGTGCCTGCCGAGTCTTATTCTGCAGACTATGCCTTCTTTACTGACGATGAGTCTGCACTCCACAATACGGAGGGCTACTCAACGATCCACGAGATAGGTTTCAAGCGACCCCAAGATGAGGCCCTATCGACTTTCTCGATAGATGTTGATGCTGCCTCTTACAGCAACATCCGCCGGTTCCTCAACTATGGACAAAAGCCACCGAAAGACGCAGTTCGGATCGAGGAAATGGTCAATTACTTCCGGTACGACTACGAGCAGCCCAAAGGCGGGCATCCATTTGCCATCAATACGGAAATATCGAAGGCACCCTGGAACGAGGACCACTTGCTGGTGCAGATAGGGTTACAAGGCAGGGAGATCCCAACGGCTGACTTACCGCCGTCCAATCTGGTATTCCTGATTGACGTGTCTGGCTCCATGAGTGACCCCAACAAGCTCCCATTGCTAAAGTCATCCTTCAAGTTGCTCGTGCGGGAACTCCGCACTCAGGACCGCGTCGCGATGGTGGTTTACGCAGGAGCAGCAGGTCTCGTGCTCCCGAGCACACCTGGCTCCGAGAAGCAGAAAATTCTCAATGCGTTGGATCGACTAAATGCTGGTGGGTCGACGGCCGGTGGTGCCGGCATCGAGCTGGCTTACAAAGCCGCCAAGGAATACTTTGTCGCGGGAGGCAATAACCGGGTGATCATCGCTACCGATGGAGATTTCAATGTTGGGTCTTCGAGTAATGCCGCCATGGAGCGATTGATCGAGAAGCGCCGTGAGGAAGGTGTTTTCCTGACGGTCCTTGGCTTTGGGAGGGGCAATTACAAAGACGATAAGATGGAGATCCTCGCGGACAAAGGGAACGGCAATTATGCCTACATCGACAATATCCGGGAAGCGCAGAAGGTCTTCATTCACGAATTCGGAGGTACGCTTTTCACGATCGCCAAGGATGTGAAGATCCAGGTGGAGTTCAATCCTTCGAAGGTCCAGGGCTACCGATTGATCGGTTATGAAAACCGGATGCTAGCAGCGGAGGACTTTAATGATGATAAGAAGGATGCTGGTGAGCTCGGTAGCGGACATACGGTGACGGCCTTGTACGAATTGATCCCTGTCGGTATCAAAAGCAGCTTCATCAAAGATGTCGATCCACTGAAGTATCAGACACAGTCAGCCTCCAAGCAAAGTTCGGATGATTGGCTCACTGTAAAATTCCGGTACAAGGAGCCGCAGGGGACGCAAAGCAAGCTGATCGTCGAGACTTTGGGTGGCGAGCCTAGCAAGGAAATGAGTCAAAACTTGCAGTGGGCGTCCGCTGTCGCTGGGTTTGGCATGCTACTGCGGGATTCCGAATTCAAAGGGTCATGGGACTATGAGGTCCTTCTGGCCCAGGCCCGAAGCGCCATCGGCAAAGACCCGTATGGGTATCGAAAGGAATTTACTGATATAGTTCATATCGCCAGCGGCCTTTTTCCGAACGAGACAGCCTCAGTTGAACGTTAAATAAGTAAGACAAACAGCGAAAGCCCTACCTTCTAGCAACAGGAATTCCCGAGACTGTATGCTGAGGAGGTGGGGCTCGCTTTGTTATGGGCATTGACGCTTCCAAAAGAAGTCCGGTCCGATAGTAGAGAGACTGGAGGGTGTTAAATTGCCTCACGACACACTGAGATGACCACCCAGTAAGCACGCAAGTCGAAATCAAGAATGAACAAAAATCGATCATTTACCGTCCTTTGCGCCGTTATCGGGATCTTATTGATGCCAGGCTGCCAAAAGTCACCCCCCGCCTCACCCCCCAATGTCCTATTGATTTGTGTGGATGATCTTCGACCGGAGCTCAGTAGCTTCGGCGCCGAGCATATCAGCTCTCCAAACATTGATCAGTTGGCTGCTGATGGAGCTTCTTTTGCCCGGCATTTTGTGAATGCGCCAAGCTGCGGCCCCTCTCGATTTACCCTCTTGACCGGCCAGTACGGACCTCCAGGCAACAATGCGCTTTTTCTGCGTGCGAAAAGAATGGAAGTAGGCATTGAAAGCACCGATCCGAGTATGCCGGAGTGGTTCAAAGGCCACGGCTATACCACCGTCTCTGTTGGGAAGGTTTCGCACCACCCTGGAGGCAGGGGTGGCGAAGATTGGGATGACCCTGCCATCATAGAAATGCCCGGTGCCTGGGATCGACATCTGATACCCGTTGCGGAATGGCAGCATCCCCGGGGTATCATGCATGGACTGGCCAACGGTGAAATTCGCATCGATGCCGAAGATATGGATGTAGTGCAAGCCGTGGAGGGAGATGATACCATCTACCCTGACGGATTGATTACCCGGGAAGCGCTCGATCAACTAACGCTACTGGCCAAGGATGAGACAAGGCCATTCTTCCTAGCCGTGGGCATCATTCGACCTCACTTGCCTTTTGGCGCACCAAAAGCCTATTTTGACCAGTACGAAGGCATTGAACTTCCCAATATTGCTCATCCAGAAAAGCCAGAGGGAAAAACGACCTGGCACACCTCCAATGAATTTATGAAATACAATCGTTGGGGAAGGGATCCCAACAGCGATTCGGCTTTTGCGGATGAAGTACGTCGGCATTATGCCGCCTGTGTGAGTTACGCAGATGCGCAGGTGGGGAAGCTACTCTCAGCACTCAAGCGCACCGGAGCATATAAGAACACCATTGTGGTACTTTGGGGTGACCACGGCTGGCATTTAGGCGAACACGCCGTTTGGGGTAAGCATACCTTGTTTGAGGAGTCGTTACGTTCACCCTTGATCATTTCTTATCCTGGAATGAAAAATCAAGGCGCCCTGACCAACGCGATGGTCGAGACACTCGATATTTTCCCCACGCTTTGCGACATCGCCGGAATTGACATGCCCACCTTCACTCATGGGGTGTCACTTAAGGAAATCTTGGACAATCCTGATGCCAAAGGCCATCCGGTGCTGGGATATTGGAGGGGTGATACGACGATCAGGACGGAGACCCATCGTTTGACGTTGCATAAAGATGGCTTTGTAGAGTTGTACGATCACACCTCGCTGGAAAAGGAAACTAAAAATACGGCTGAAACATATCCGGCATTGATCGAGGAATTAAGGGAAACATTGAAAGCCAAACTACCGGGGCAACCAAAGGGGATCTAGCCTGAGCATATCCCATCAGCTTATTGAGCATTAGTGCGGAATGGCTCTCCTGGACTCCCGCACGCTTCAACCACTTTTAAAAAAGCACAGAATCAAATACCGGTAATATTTCACGGATCAAGGTCGTCCCCTGTGCGCCATTGGTGAAGATGACGATACCATTTTGCGCCCCCAGTGTCCCTATGAAGTGTGCCTTGTACGAATCATTGGAGCCTCCGTGCGAAAACTGTACATCATCGGTCGATGCTTTGATGCGAGGGCCCAATCCATATTCGCTGGGATCCACGGGTGTCATCATATCCTGGACCGTCTCCTGAGATAGGTAGAAGTCGTCTCCCTCATAGGCCTTCATCAGCATGATGATGAGCTTTGCGTAGTCAGAAGGTGTTGTCCATAATCCCGAAGCTGCAGCCTCGGGCATGCTTTGATAGCCTCGGGGCTGCGCGATGGGTTTGCCCCGCCGATTGTGTGCCTTGGCGATGTTGCCCACCTCAGTTGGTAGTGGATTTTCGTAGCTGCTTCTTGACATATCCAGCGGTTCAAAGAGCAGTTCTTTGGCCGCCTCGTGAAAGGCCTGGTCTCTCAGGTCTTCGATGATCATCTGCTCGATGGTGGTCCCCCCGCCGGAGTAGCGAAACTGGCTACCCACGGGAATGTCCACATATACCGCACGATTCTTGGCGGGCTTTTCACCCTTCAGAATCTGCACGGTGGTGGGCAAATCTTCTTCGGGCTTGAAGTCGGCAAAGCCATGAACGGTGAGTCCCGCGGTGTGTGACATGATACGCCGGAGCGTGACGGCCTGCTTTTGGGTGTACTCGTTGTCGGGGACTTTCCACGACTGCAGGTACTGGTTCACATCCGTATCTACTTTTAGCAGCCCATCATCCTGAAGCTTCAAACACATCACCGCGGTACCCACCTTGCTTAGGGATCCTACAGAGAAAAGCGTTTCGGTGTTGATTTCCTCGTCAGTTCCCGCCTGTAATAACCCATATCCTTTGGCCCACTCGAGTTTCCCACCTTTGATGACCGCCAGACTAACCCCAGGCACGCCCAACTTGTCCATTTTGGCGGCCAAGCCGAACTCCTCAAGCAACTGTTCGTATTCTTTGTTCGCTTGATCCCTATCCGTGAGCGGTTCAGGCTTAACCGCGCTGGACAGTGCAAGGAGGATCATAATACAGAGGCAGGAGGCGATAGCGATTGATACTTTTTTATTTTTCATTCAGTCCGCGCGTTTGGGTAATGGATCAATATTAACGAAGTGCCATCATATCAGCATCCGGCGCGATATTTATTGCTGAGATGCTGCAAAGCTGCCCTGGCACCTTATTATAAGGGGTTAATTTAAGCTACTTACTTTCGAAATGGGAGCAATGCTTGTGAGTGTTGGTATAGCAAGAGCTAGATTATTTTGAATGTTAAATAGGTAATCGGCTTAAACTACCTTAATCCGCCGTCTTGGGGATAGCAGTTGCTAAGCTCTTACCAAAAAAAGGGAAGACAATTAGAACCCAATGAACCAAAAAGTACTATCGCAATTAACCGATGAAGAACTATTAGCAGAATTCAAAAAGATAAAACCTGCACCCATAATGGATGCATTTTTCATTGGTTTTCTGATTGGGATTGTCTTCTTCAGCCTGGCCACAAGCTCCTGGGGCCTTGTCACTTTAATTCCTCTATTTATCATTTATGGATTATTGAAGAAGCCCAAGAAATACAAAGCACTGAAAGAAGAACTAGAGAGCCGTGGCTTACAATAGGTTGGGCGGACATTTCATGGTACCGATTCTTCTCAACGTTTGGAAAGCGAACCGCTTGTCATCCTCCGTGCTGATGGGAAACCTTGCGGCCCAATCCTTCCATCCCTGGGGACAGCACTGAAAAATGCGTGATAGACCTAATCACCCATCGAGCCTCCTTAGATTATCCCCAATCCTCAAGGAAACAGCTCCCAAGACCCAAGAGACTGGTCATCAATGACCCGAAGCATCGAGCTGAGAATTAGGTAGACCAAGGCAAGCGCTTTGAGGATCGTGGTCTATCTTTCCTATACATTCACGCACGTGTACCATGCAGTCTATCTTCACACATTCCTACAGAAAGTTCAAAAAGCAACCTGGTTATTCCTTGCTCAACCTCGTCGGGCTGGCCATGGGACTGGGCTGTACCTATTTACTTTTTCTGTATGTGACCCAGGAAACTTCCTTCGATCAATTTGAAGGGCACGAAACTGTGTACCGGCTGGGGACGAGCTATCATTTCGGAGGCAATATTGATCGATTCAGTAACGCACCTCGACCAGTTGGTCCTACCCTGGTACGCGATTTTTCCCATATTGAAAATCAGGCACGCATCGCTGGTGTCAACGGTCTACACGCCCATCAGGCCTACTTTGAGTACGACCAGAAGCAGGTTACTAGCAATCAGGTGTTTTACGCAGACTCCACGTTCTTCGATATTTTCCCCTACCGGCTCCTGCCAGGCAGTTCCCCTACCCCACTCCACCTGCCCAAATCGTTGGTGTTGAGCGAGGACCTTGCCACTCGGATTTTCGGAAGCGGCAATGCCATCGGCAGGACCGTCGAATTGGATGGGAGGACACGACTCACCGTCACCGGCATCATCGCCGCACCTGATTTTCACACCCATCTACCCGTCGAGGCGCTGGCGTCCTGGGACATTGGAGAAAGGCCCGGAGAGAATGAGCGGTGGGTCGGGTGGCATGTTTACACCTACCTCAAGTTTGACCAACCCCAGGAAGAACAGGCCTTCGATCAAACCTTCGACATCCTGTCTTCCAACTACATGGCCAGCGCAACGGAGAACATAGGGGCGGAAATCCTCCCGATCCTTCAGCCTATAGCAAGTATTCACCTGAATTCCAACCTCAACTGGGAGGCGTATCCCAACAATCAGTGGCAAAATGTATACATCTTCATTTTGGTTGGGGCGTTTCTGATGTTGATCGCCCTGATCAACTACGTCAATCTGGCAACGGCCAGGTCAGGACTCAGGGCGAAGGAAATAGGCATTAAGAAAGTGATGGGCAGTACCCGGAGAGAATTGCTGACTTCCATCATGCTGGAATCCATACTGACTGTTTGCATCTCTGCCGCTGCCGGCCTTGTGCTGATTGCGTCGATTTTGGGTCCGTTCAATAGGTTGGCCAGTGTGGGATTCCATTGGCGGGACCTTCTATTGGTGGAGAATCTGGCGGTCTACTTAGGAGTCACGATCCTCGTTGGGCTCCTCGCAGGATCTTACCCGGCTTTGCAATTATCAGGTCTATCCGGAACCAACATTTTGCGTGGAAGTTTTCAGACTTCCAGCCGGGGTGTAATGCTTAGGAAGACCATGGTCGTTCTCCAGTTTGTAGTGTCCATTGCATTGATCGCGAGTACCACTGTCGTCATGCGACAGATGAACTTTGTGGAAAGCCAAGACCTGGGCTTTGACGAGAACGACTTGATGGTCATTGAACTCCCTGCTCAAGAAAATCCAAATGGCATCGAGAGCTTCGCCCGGGGACTGGCTTCCCATTCGGGGGTTGCCGGTACCACCTTGACCAGTTCGGTCCCCGGAGTAGAGCTCAATGTGAGCTTTTACAAAGTACCGGATGAGCAGGGCAACTATTATGAGCAAGGCATTGAGTTCATGCAGATAGATCCCTATTTTCTGGAGGTGGCGGCCATGGAGCTGGTCGAAGGAAGGAACTTCCTGCCTGGCTCCGAAAAAGATCGGAACGCAAGTCTCCTCATCAATGAGACCGCCGCAAAGGAATATGGATGGGAAGGACAGGCCATTGGAAAAAAGATCGGCTGGGGAGTGGACTCTCTCGGTAATCGAAACTTTTTTGAAGTGATCGGAGTGGTGAAAGACTTTCATGTGGGTTCTTTTCACTCGGCCATTCAGCCCATCGCCATCTTCCAGAACTTTGGGGCTGCCACCCATCTATTGGTCCGTCTTCAGGGATCGGACGTCCGGGCTGCCATTGACCATATTATGTCCCAATGGAGGCAATACGATAGCCAAAACCCACTGGAGTACACGTTTCTGGACCAGAATTATCAAAATCTCTATGAGGCTGAGCAGAACATCTTCACACTCCTTAAGTCCATTTCTTTGATCACTTTGTTGCTGAGTGGTTTTGGCTTATTGGGTTTGGTGGCATTCTCGCTGCAAGTGCGTAAACGAGAGATCAGCATTCGCCGGGTACTTGGATCTACATCTTTACAGGTAAATACCCTTTTGGGCAGAGAATATCTCATCATGCTGAGCATTGCTTTTGTCGTCGGCACCAGCATATCCTTTTACTTTCTTCAAGGGTGGCTAGATAACTTTCACTACCGGATCACACTTCAGGGTTGGGAATTTGGTATTTCGCTTTTGGTGGTCCTGCTTCTTGTGGCGACACTCGTACTTTTGGTGACCCGGAAAACAATCAATCAAAATCCCGGCAATGTGCTCAGAAGCGAATGATAGGGCCACTAAGTGCTAAGGTCGACGCAGCCTTCAGGAGATGAAAGAGAAATCAGAAGAACAAGTTGATCAGTGGCTGAAAAAGCTAGAGCGGGAGAGTTGGCAGTTGGAGCTGTTAGTCTCAGCTTTTACAATCTTCCTTTTACTTGGCGCACAGCAGTCATTCGGTGATTTCATCGCGGAGTTGTCGCATCAGGTGTATGGGTATGCAGGTTTTGCCGTCTTCGTCCTCACGATGATCCAGGCCTCTATCATCGCTTTGACGGCCTTTCTGATCATTCACCTACTGTTGAGGGGCTTCTGGATTGGTGCCATCGGATTGAGGTCCGTACAGCCCAGCATTGATTATCAAAAACTCAACTATTCGGATTTATTTCAAGAGAAGCTCAAGAAGAAATTGATCGGACTGGATCGCCTGGTGATCATCCTGGATGAATTGTGTAGCGTCATCTTCTCGGTGTCTTTTTTGATCATCTTCATGATCTTTTCTTTTGGGCTGTACTTTTTATTCCTAGCGCTGTTCAGTGCGCTCCTGGACCTCCTATTCTATTTCAAGATCGTCGACTTTGCCTGGGTCAGGTACGCTGGCATCGCTATTTTTCTGCTGATTCTGTTGACGGGGCTGATCTACTTCATCGATTACTTCACCCTTGGCTTTTTTAAGCGATTCAAGAAATTAAGTAAGCTCTACTATCCCATCTATCGGTTTTACAGTGCCATCACCTTGAGCTTTATCTCAAGAAGTATTTACTACAATCTCATCAGTAAATATTCAAAACGGCGCATTCGGCTACTTTTGACCCTCTTTTTGATTTCTCTTATGGCCGGGAGCCTGATAAGCTTCGATCAATATAAGTTCTTCCCCAATGTGCAACGAGACCATGTCTTTGTGAACAACTATTATGACGATCGGCGAGACGAAAATGAGTTCGTCGAAAAGGTCAGTATCGCCTCCCAATTCATCTCCGAGGATTTCGTTTCCCTTTTTATCAGGTACAGCGTCAAGGATAATCAGCGGATCCAGAGTAACTGCCCCGATTTTACTCCCCTCAAGACCGATGGTTTGAATTTGAGCCTAAAGTTCAGGTTTAAAAATGGATTGAACATCAGTGGAGAAAACTTTGAGGAAGAGGACCTCGATCAATTATTGGGTTGTCTGAGTGCGTTTTATGAAGTCTCAATCAACGATTCCATCTACACGGATTTGAATTATTACTTTGCTGAGCATCCAGCAAAAAATCAAAAAGGCATACAGGCGGTCATTTCATCTCGGCATTTTATTGAAGGCGAAAACACCATTCTGATCAAACAGAAGTACATCGATGGTTCCGATTCGACATTGGTTTCAAAAGACTTTGCTCGAATTCCCTTTTGGTTTTCGGGGATGGAGAGAACCGAACGGGTCGTACCAAGCCCAGTAGAGAAGCAGGGCGATTAGTCTTGATGATTTGTCCCAACCTCCAAAAGGCTGTAGGCTTGAACTCATTCAATCGTATTCGTTTTGTGATCGTGTGTGACACCGAAAGAAGTATCGCCAAGTAATGCTTGACAATTTGTTCGTCACCATTCCTAGAGGGATAGTCAACATGCGAGACGACCGTACCAAACGTATTTGGTTGCGGCAATTGGATAGTTTCTTCCTATCGAAGTTCCCGATTACGCAGGACTTGTATCAGGCAGTGACTGGTGAGAGTCCGTCAGCATTTGTGGGTAGTAAACTTCCTGTAGAGACGGTGTCATGGTCAGATGCGGTGAGTTTCTGCAACGCCCTTTCTGAATCACAAGGTAGGGAAAAGTGCTACCGCATCGACATTGCAACTCAAGATGTAGCGCTCAATTCGACAGCTAATGGGTTTAGACTGCCGACGGAGGCCGAATGGCAATATGCCTGCCAAACGGACCGCGGAGGCATTCGATACGGTGACTTGGCTGATATCGCTTGGTACAAAGAGAATTCGAACAATCAAACACAAGAGGTCGGGCAGAAGAAACCCAATGACTGGGGCCTGTACGATATGCTAGGAAATGTTTGGGAATGGTGTTCCGACATGTATGACGAGTCTGTCTATGGAACATATCATGTCTTTCGAGGCGGTGGTTGGTCCGACGAAGAGAGGAGTGTGATGGCCACTACTCGTAGGAGAAGTCATCCTTTTTCATTCAAGATAGACGACCTTGGATTCAGAATTGCGACGAACTCAATCTAACGTAGCAAAGTAGGCTGAGCCGATATGAGTCGCGGACTGTTCCACCATAGCTCATAACAGGTCGCTTCGAATGGGTATGGAGCCTCCTAACGTCGAAGGGGCTGGGCCTTTCTATAGGTCAAGGATCGCCATCCCCACTCGAGTGGACCAAAGCGGAAATACCGAAGCCAAAGCGGCGATGCGACGAGAAAGAAGACAAATACAAAAAACGTAATGATCATCAGTTGTAATAGCGACAGCTGACCGAATAGACCCAGGCCGAGGCTCGAAGACAGCAGTAATCCAATCACTGACTGCAGGATGTATACGGTAAATGCCGTACGTCCTACCGCCGCCACAGCTCCGACGATCAGCGCACTCCAGGCGAGTGCCCCACCGTAACTGTGCACATAGCCAACTGGATCGTTAAAGTTTAGAGGCTTCAAGGAGATGTGGTCAAGTAGCTGCAGGTCGATGAATAATTAACCGGTAGCTCGCTTAGTGATCGGACGCTGATTTTCAATAGAGTTGTAGACAGGCCTGGTCATTGCCTGGTGGGTCGCACTGTGGATCTGGGTCTAATGCCATTCCATCTTAGCCTTGTCAAAGTCATTGATGAAGGCTGGGTTTTTCATCATCAGCTCCAGTAGCTTATGAGAGAGGATTCTGGCAGCTTCCTCATCGCTTGGATAGTGAATTCCCATGATCTCCCTGGATTCCCCTACTTCGAAAGCAAGATCGAGAAATTCCCGTCGTCTATTGGGCATCAATTCGCTCCAGAAAAAGGCCTGCGAATAAGCCCATAACGTATGTCCGCTAGCAAATGAGGGGTTGGCTACTCGCCCCATTGGGTCAAGTTTTGGCTCCAGATGATAGGGTCGGGGTCGGTTATGGTGATATTTCAAAGTGAATTCGGCAATTCGAACATCTCGCATGATTCCGGCCAGCACTTTGGTAGTCTGTGGGTAGTCTTGAGCTATACACGTTTCACCGACAATTGATCGGCATTCCCAAAAGAGGTGGGTGAGATCTCCATAACTGCCCCCTATTGCCATTGGAGGCCAATATCCAATCCGGGCTATTTCGAAGGCTCTGCTTCTGTTTGACGGTGTTCTTTTCTCCTGCCACTCCAACAGGTATTGCAGCTCAGCTCTTGTTTGAACAGAGCTGTTGGCTGGAGGTGAGACTAGCTTTTTGAGTATCTCATAATCGCCGGCCTCAAGATAGGCGGGCTCAAGACCAACGAATTGCTTTCCACTTGCCCTACCGTTTGACGGGAACTCGATAGTATCCATAGATACGTAGGCCGGGTCCGGCATTGAACTTAAGTCTCCAAGTGTCTGGTAGTGGTTGGACACCGGTTCAAGGGGGTAGAGGCGCTGGCCAATGGCTGAAAGACTGAGACCAGTGGCTAGACAAAGCGTGAGGAGAGTAGGCGTTTTATTCACAATCACGGTGGGTTATTCGTTAATCGTCTATATACGATATAATATCAGAAAATGTTATCTTGCTTGTAATCTGAAAAGGCACAATCGCCTGAGCGATCAAATGAGAACAGACCTGCGAAGCATCGTTGACTGCCTTGAAAAGACGCCTGAGATCCTGATCCAATTGCTCGATGACATCCCCAAGGCAGTTCGACATGATCAGAGACGAAAAGGGAAGTGGTCTATTCATGAAAATGCTTGTCACTTGGCCCAGGCAGAGGTTATGATTCACGACCGTTTCCGGGTGTTTGAGGTTGAAGCCCGACCCGTATTTGAGCCGTATATACCTGGCGAGACTTTCGAGCAGGATCTGAGGAGTCTGGACCTGGAAGGGGAGTTAGTTGGCTTCCAGGTGCTCAGAGCGCAAACAGTGGATCAATTGCGGCAATTCACACCTGACATTTGGGCAAAATCTGCCACCCACCCGCAGTATAGGATCTACAATCCAGGTATCCTGGCAAGGCATACGCTTATGCACGATCATCTGCACATGTACCGGATGGAGGAGCTCTGGCTTTCTCATGATGAATACCTCTAACCCCGGCGACTGGGTGCCATGGCTTTTACAAAGTGGTCAATGGATAGACACGAACTGGTCGGCAAGCCAACCTCCTGCGCGGCCATGTGAAACTCACAAAATAAAGGGCCAGTCACTTTTGCTTTGGAATGGGGCCTTAGCCCAAGAGGAGCGTTCAAATCAACTTGATGAAGCTCTCATATTCAGCTAGGAGCTCACGATTGAGGAAGTAGAATCGGAACTGGTCTTTTCGCTCCACACGAAACAAGCCACAATCGCATAGAATTTTCACGTGCTGAGAAATCGTGGATTGAGAGTAATCGAACATGTTCACCAACTCTTTATTGCAGGTGTTATTATCAAGCCCTTTCCCGGTATCTTTTTCACTCAAGTAGCGAACCAGTGCTACCCGTACCGGATGTGCCAACGCGTTGGCAATCTCCGCCATTCGGATGTCTGTTGGTGAGATCTTGGAGCCTTTAAGTTCGTTCCTAATACGCATTTCCGGCAGGAAGTTAATGCTGAACTGAAAAACCACCTTATTGCTTATCTAGTTTCGGTGATTGATGGCTCTACAAAAATTTTGAGGCCTCCCCTACCATTTATCACGCTTGCGGCTCCTATTTATGCACCTGATAGTTTTTGATATTGACGGGACGATTGTTGATTCAGTGGGGGTCGATGATGAATGCTTCATCCAAACCTTTTTAGATCTATGCGACATTGATCTTTCGGGCATTGATTGGAATACTTTCGAGCATGTCACCGACCGCGGTCTCACCAACGAAATCTTTCGAACTCATTTCAAGCGAGCACCGACGGAAGTCGAAGTTGCCCGATTGAAAACCTACTTCTACAAGCTTCTAAGAGCACGAGCCCACGCGATGACAGAAATCAAGGGTGCACTGCATACGCTTAGTACCCTGATGGATCGATCAGACTGCACGATTGCTTTTGCAACTGGTGGATGGAAGGAAACCGCCCTATTGAAACTTGATGCCATAGGCTTTAAGCTTGGAGAGATCCCTCTCCTTTCTTCCAACGAACACTTTGACCGATCTAAGATCACCAGCCTGGCAATAGAAGCATCGCATGCAAAAATTGGACGCAACACAATCGACAGCATCACCTACGTTGGTGATGGTCTGTGGGATTTGCGAACGGCAAGTGAGTTGGGAATAAATTTCATAGGGGTTGATCGCCAACGTAACCATCGACTCAAAAACGCTGGGGCCAATTTTGTGCTTGAAAACCTTGAGAATGTGGCACAATTGATTTCATGGGTCACTAGGCCGCGATGACCCCGCTTCATTCCACTGGATCCAAGACGATGGAAATCCCGAATGATCCCCAAAAAATGATCGGCTAGCCTGCCCTTAGTGTGAGCTCGGTACAGCCACTAGAACTTACGACGCGGGAGTTCGTCCCGGCGCCATAAGAACCGAGGTCACTATCTTTCGGGTACTTCAGCACATTTTGCTAGGTTTGAATTTCCGACACAATGAACTGCTTAATGAAAAGGACTGCCTTCCTCGCGCTCATTCTCTTCCTTGGTTGCCAACCGCAAAGACAAAACCCCTATCTCATGAGTGGAGATGGTTTTGTGGACGTAGAAGGTGGTCAGATCTGGTACGGGATCATGGGTGAGGGGGATCAGGCACCTTTCGTCTATCTGCATGGCGGTCCGGGGGGGACGAGTAGGGCTGGATTAAACCTTTTAGACTTAAGTAAAGACCGCCCTGTCATACTGATGGATCAACTGGGGAGTGGGTTATCCACCTATCACGAGGATTCCACGCTGCTTACGGTCCGGCATTTTGTGGAACAGGTAAAAGCACTTAAGGAAGCTTTGAACCTCCAGGAGTTTTACCTGACGGGAGGATCTTGGGGGACGGCGCTGGCACTAGAATACTACATGGCTTACCCGGATGGAATCAAAGGGATCGTGTTCAATAGCCCATATTTTTCGACTTCCACCTGGATCGCAGATACGGACACTTTGATATCGACCTTGCCAGATAGTGTGCAACGCGCCATTGCTATCGCCGAAGCGACCCATTCATTTGAAACTGAGTCGTACCTCGCCGCTATGGATGTCTTTTCTGATCATTTCATATTTCGAATTCCCAATGAAGAACGTCAGAAGCCATCTTTAGGAATATTCGATGTTTCTTATGATACGATGTCCAGTCGAAATTCCTTCATCTATAACTACATGTGGGGGCCTAGCGAATTCAGTCCAACAGGTACGTTATTGAGCTATGAAAACGTTGATGCCCTTAGCCGAATTACAGTGCCTGTCTTATTTACCACAGGGGAATTTGACGAAGCGAGGCCCGCAACCGTGAAGGGATTTGCCTCCATGGTACCGAATGCCAAGTACCTGGAAATTCCCAACGCTGGACACGTGACCATGGCGCACAATGCAGATATGATCGTGGAAGCACTTCGCAGTTTTGCCAACCGCGTTGATGAAGAACGCTGACGTGGTCTCTTTGCTACTGTCATCTAATCCTGTTTTAAAGTATCTTAGATGGTATTGCTGCCCCTACCTATCGCGGAAACTACATTTGGAGGGTGTTTTTCCTAAAATTTGTTAGCGAATGAGGGTACGGCTAAACAAATCTTTGAACCTTCCGTTCCTCGAGACAAAAAGAATAATACCATGAGGTTATCGTTGCTGATTTCATTCCTGAGTCTTGTTTATATCACAGGGGCTTGCCAATCCAAAGAGGAAACTTATGCCTACCCGGTCGAAAAAACTGAGGAAGAGTGGAAGGAAACGCTTTCTGAATTTCAATTTTATGTACTCAGGGAGCAAGGTACAGAACGTGCCTTTTCCGGGGAATACTGGGACAACAAGCAGAAAGGAATCTACTACTCTGCGGCTACGGGTCAGCCTTTGTTCAGTTCAGAACACAAATACAAATCAGGTACCGGATGGCCTAGCTTTTATAAGCCCATCGATGAAAATGCAGTCAAAGAAGTATCTGACGTGAGCTACGGTATGGTTCGGACGGAAGTGGTGGATAGCGGCAGTGGTTCGCACTTGGGCCATGTATTCAATGATGGACCGCAGCCCACCGGATTGCGGTATTGCATGAACTCTGCTTCTTTGCTTTTCGTGGCAGAGGGAGAGGAATTGCCCGCGATTGTCAAGGAATGGCAGGAGCAATATGGTGACAGTTCCTTTTGAGTGAAAGCTGGTTGACTATTTCTGGGGGAATGTATCCAGGGATTCTATTGGGAGCATCGGAGCCAGATGTTCCTTAGCTTTCTATCTGTTAGATCAAAGATCATTATATGACAAAGCCAAAACGGGTCGTCATTGCATTTGCTACCGTTGCAGTACTTACTTCGGTATTTTCGCTTCGCGCTTATTCCATTGCGGGTCCGTCCATGTCTCCATCTTTTTGGCTCGACGATTTGGTCATTGCCAATCACTCGGCCTATCTGATCAATGGTCCGGAAAGGGGTGACGTGATCGTCTACTTCGACTCGGTCAAAAATTCAGTGGCCGTGAAACGCGTCATCGGTATACCAGGGGATAGGGTGGAGCTAGTCGAGAACTTGGTTTTGATCAATGGTTCTGAGCAAAAACAGATTTCGTTGCCTGGCGAAGATTTTAGACATGTTCCAGAGGATAATGGCATAGGTCAAGTGATCGTGGAGGAAGATATTTTCGGAAGAAAGCATCTTGTGACTTTCACTCCGCTTCAGAACCCAAAAAGAAATTATCAATCTGAAGTCCTGAAGAAAGATGAATATTTCATTTTGGGCGACCATCGAGACAACAGCAACGACTCAAGGTACATTGGGCCCATTCACGAAGAACAGATCGTGGCTAGGGTTATCTGTAAGCTCCGTAGCAACAACTGGAGATTCAAGCGCTAGGACGCGCCTACGGCCCATGGACTTGTGACAAGAATCATGACGTCACTTGACAAAGGTGGCTCGTAAATCATTTGATCCGGTGGTTTTGACGCTTTAAATTGCCTACAACATTGTACAAGCAGTTTTCGTTGGTGCAGCGCAGCTGATCTGGCGCGGAGTGCTTGAACATGCTTGCGCCTCCGATGGAAGTACGGAGTGTACAGCTTGCGATAAGTTTTGGGAGAATAACCACGATGGCCATGCGATTGAAATCCTTGCAAACATACTTGGAGACTTGCAAGAGTCTAACGTCAATCTTCGTTCTTAGCCTGATCGCCGCGAGCACTTGCCAAGCGCAGGATGAAAGCGATGATGGCACCGTGGCTAGAAACTCCTTATTTGTCGAAGTCATGGGAACGGGGACGCTTGTATCTCTCAACTATGACAGGATCCTTCTGAAAAAGGGGCCCTGGGGTCTGGCAGGGAGAATAGGCTTCACCTACACACCGATCATGGAAGATTTTTCGGATGTAGGAGGTCCAGGTATTCCAGTGGAGATCTCAGGACTATACGGCAAGAGGAATAATTTCTTCGAACTGGGCTTTGGAGCTGCGTATCACTATGTATTTGATGACTCCGATGACAACCATTTGCTGTTCCTCGTGCCAAGGATCGGCTACAGGTACCAAAAACCAGCCGGTGGCTTTTTCTTTCGCGCCGCTTTCACCCCTTGGATCCCAGTGGTAGTCGATCCTGAAATTGATAGATTCGATCCTGCTTGGCTGCCCATGTTGGGTGTATCGATAGGCCATACATTGAGGGTGAGGTGATTGGCGATCAAGCCATGTGGCCAGCTCATTTGAAAACTTCAAATTCGAGGGGATGCGATTGGAGTATTTAGCAGGCACGGCGGGACCTGCTTTTTTGGAGATTGTCAGCCGGTCTCGAAAAAGATAGTAGAGGCCCCAACTCGCCGCACGGCTGTCATCCGGACTCTTGCTCCTCGTAGATGTCTTTGACATCACCGTTCTCCGAAAGCATGACGGCGACACCTCTGGTAGTTTGGAATTGTGAGAAAACGATGACCATCACGACGGTAATGGGCGTACTCAGCAGCATGCCCGTGATTCCCCATATCTGACCCCAGACAATCAGCGCCAAAATGGTGACTAGCGGGCTCAAGTTGAGGGAGCTGCCCATCAGCCGGGGTTCGAGCACGTTGCCGATGAACCATTCGATGGCACCAAGACCCGCCAAGATGATGATGAAGGGCGTTACCTCGCCGAACTGAACCAAACTAAAGACCGCGGGAAACAACGTAGCGATGAGGGAACCCACTGTCGGGATGTAATTCAATGCAAACATTAGGAACGCCCAGAAGAAGGCGGCATCCACGCCCATAATGAGAAGAAAAACGTAGCCTACAGCTCCCGTCAATAAGCTGACATAAGTCTTCAGTCGGATGTAGTCACTGGAGGCGTCATTGATCTTCTTTAGGATAGAATTCGCCCGATGGTACTGCTCGTCACTGCCAAAGAGCTTCTTGATCTTATTCGAGAGGCTGGCCTCTTCAGAGAAAATAAAGGCCGCATAGAGGATGATCATGACGAAGTCACCCAGGGCGCCAGATAGGCCATCCGCCAAGGACCCTAGGATGGCCGCGTAGTCAAACGACTCCACCGTGTCCACGATTTGTTGATAGATGTCGACTTGGAAGAGATCGTTGACGGACGCAAGGACCGCGTCCAGGTTGGCTTTGTAAGCCTCACTGTTCTCCAGCAGGGCGGATATGTTGGCGGTGATCAGCCCGGAAACGAAGGTTAGGGCGACCAGTAGCAGACCAAAAACCAAAGCATTGACCAACCAGTTCGGCACCTTTTGTTGGATGAAAGGCACCTTGTTGAGCATGTTTTTGAAGTAGCGACTCAGGAACCAAAGGACCACGCCGTAGACGAAAGGGATCAGGATATTATCTGCCGTTATCAGCAGAGCAAGGACGCCTCCAACTCCGATGACCGCGTAGGCAAGCTTTTTCATGTTGGTTCTGGTAATTTTTTGGTTAGGTCCCTTACCCGCTCGAGTAAGAGGACTCAAGTTCGCCATAATATTTGGCTTGGGTGGCATGAAGTTGTGTTGTTTGAAACAACGCTGGAGGGACAAGCAGTAAGGCAATGATCTTGACAGGAAATCGGTTCTCACTTGGCCATGTGTTCAACGATGGACTACAACCCACTGGGCTACGATACCTCATCAACTCTGCCTCGCTGATCTTTGTCGCCGAGGGGGAGGAATGAAAGGAGCAATACGACGATGCCACTCAGTCCGCCTGCTTCGACACTACAAAGTCCCCCCAATCAGCAATAGCTTGGAGCAGCGGCACCAGCGTCAGTCCGAAGTCCGTGAGTGAGTACCCGACCTTCAAGAAAAGCTATGCATCGATCAATATCCGAGTGACTATCCCATCTTCTTCCATTACTTCAGCGCAAAGACTCCTTCCAATGGCATAAAAGAGAACCACTCTCTTCCAGTTGATTAAGGATTCTTCTGTATGTGAAAATTGAACTCCGCCGTGCCGAGGGCATTCCATAACCTTAACCAGATGGGCAGAAGCATTTCGGTCCCTCGGGCATTGGAAATATCGCCCAGGTCGATGATCAAGTCTGCTTTCCAACCAAAGGATTGAAGAGTCTCTTTCACAATGTTTTTGGCTTCCTTGTCATTACCGCAGACAAATACATTGTGATCCCCCTGAACCAACGACGGGTTGACCATCAGAAAAGTATTCATGGTATTCAATGATTTGACCACCTTCAGTCCGGGAAATCTTTCCTGAATTTGCTCACCCAAGGAAGAAGTGTTTACCGGGGAAAGGGAAGGAGGCATACCTTGACTAAAGTCCAGGGGGTTGGCCACGTCGACAAGGACCTTACCCTCCAATGCTGCTGGTCCAATGGACTCAAGTACTGACACCGAGGCTTGTCCGCCGGTACAGTTAAACAGGAGCTCCGCTTGATCAGCTGCTTCGGCAAAGGCCAGAAGCTTCACTCCCGGGTTTTCTTCATGCCAAACCTTGAAAGGAGGATTTCCATATCCATCCTTTTCTTCATTGGTCAGCGTTTTCTCCGCATTTCGAGTGCCTATGGTTACCTCGTGTCCAAGATCAAAAAGTTTGGCGGCTATTGTTCTGCCCACTATTCCAGTGCCTAAGATTGTGATTTTCATTTTAATCATATACTATTGATATTCACTTTCAAAAGTATAGTGATAAGCACCTCAAGCCAATACCTTGTTAAAAATGACAGCTACTATCATTTTTGGTAGTAATAGACGCCTATGATCATAGATGGAAAGAAGTATAAGTACAGGATGAATAATGAAGACTTTCATTGTGCTTTGGATTTGACCATGCGCTTTATTGGTGGCAAATGGAAGGCAGTGGTCATCTGGTACCTGAGGCATGGGAAAAGAAGGTTTGGCGAGCTAAAGTCTCGAATACCCGACATTACGGACAAAATGCTGTCTCTGCAGCTAAAGGCATTGGAACAAGATGGTATCGTATCACGAAAAGTGTACGCATCAGTCCCACCCAAAGTGGAATACGAATTGACGGAAGAGGGCGCTACGCTAATCCCGATCGTGGAATCTATAGCCCAATGGGGAAGAGTAAAAGCTGAGAAGGAGGGACGTCTGGTGCTGGATGAATAGCCAGACTGTTTCAACTCAGTGAAGGGTTTGATGCCGTCGTTTTAGGGCCATGTACACTTGAAGACAACCCTGCCGCTACCTCCGTATCTTATCTCAATGGGCACTAGTCAACCGTCTGCTGCGAAACGACGAAGTCCCCCCAATCCGCAATAGCTTGAAGGAGCGGAACCAGCGTCTTTCCAAAATCTGTGAGAGCATACTCCACCTTCAAGGGAGGCTTGGTGGTGTAGACCGTGCGAGTCACTACGCCGTCTTCTTCCAGTTGCTTGAGCTGCAGGCTCAAAGTCCTCTCTGTCACCCCGCTCATACGTTTACGAAGCTCATTGTATCGGAGGGGTCCCTCGATAAGATAGTAGAGAATGACCGTCTTCCATTTGCCTCCGATGATCCCCATGGTTACGCTCGTACAGCAGGGGTAATTCTTTCCATGGACCGTGTACATACGCTTTTTATTTATACTATCCTTTTTGACCGTTATTGCAAATCTATCCAACCATAATTACTATTGCAACTATACTTTTTATAGTAAAAATGAAGGCAATAGTTTTAGAAGAAATCGGGGAGGCACAAAACCTCAAAATGGCTGACGTAGCACGTCCCCAAATCAGACCCCATGAGGTCTTGATCCGAAACCAAGCGATCAGCATCAACCCAGTAGATTATAAGGTCAGAGCGAATGAAGAACTCCTCAATCTAATATACGGGGAGCAACGTCCGGCAATCCTCGGCTGGGACATTGCCGGTGATGTCATCGCATTGGGGGAAGGGGTGTCTGATTTGAAGGTCGGCGATCGCGTGTTTGGCATGATCAACTTCATCGGCGCTGGCAATGGTTATGCGGAATTCGTTGTAGCTCCTGCTACACACCTCGCGGTCATCCCTGACGCACTGTCCTACGAGGCTGCTGCGGCCAGTACTTTGGCTGCACTCACCGCACTGCAGGTGCTGGCGCCAAACGTTCGCAAAGGCGATAAAGTGTTGATTCATGCCGGGTCTGGGGGCGTAGGCCACTTTGCTATTCAGATAGCCAAGGCGTTAGGAGCGTTTGTGGTGAGCACCAGTTCCGGAAGTAACAAGGATTTTGTGCTATCGCTAGGTGCGGACGAGCACATTGACTACCGTCGTGAGAAATTTGAGGAAGTGCTTTCCGAGATGGATTTTGTCTACGACATGTTCAATGGTGATATCCTCCACAATTCCATCAAAGTAGTAAAGAATGGCGGAAAAATTGTGTCCATTCCCTCGGCCAATTTCTCTGAGGAGACACTACAGTTTGCCAAGGAGAAAGGAGTAGAGATCGCCAATCACATGGTGTATTCCAGTGGTGAGGACATGTACAAAATCAAGGAAATGCTTGAGTCCGGAGCGCTGCGTCCCCACGTTTCGAAGACCTACCGCTTCGATGAGATGGTAGCAGCGCACGAGCACTTGGAAAGTGGAAGGACCGTAGGCAAAGTAGTGGTGGCCGTTGATTGAGTTAGGCTATGAAGAAGAAGATCTTAATTACGGGTAGCACAGACGGCATCGGTCGACTCGTCGCCAGTCAGCTTGCTGCCGAGGGTCATGAAGTGATCATTCACGGCAGGAGTTTGCAGAAGGTTGACCGGGTGATTTCGGAAATACAGACGGCGCATGAAAATGCGGACCTCAAGAAAGCAGTCGCTGATTTTTCGCAGCTAAGCCAGGTCGCTGCGATGGCCGATGAGCTCAATACTCACTTCTCGGGAATAGATGTCCTGATCAACAATGCTGGAGTGTTCAAGAGTGCGGAATCAACCAATGGGGAGGGCCTTAATCTGCGATTTGTCGTCAATTATCTCGCGCCGGTTTTGTTGACGCGCAGATTACTTCCTTTGATCAATAAGCGCCCTGAGCCTCGTATCATTTCCTTAAGTTCTGCCGCACAAGCTCCAGTTTCATTGGGAGCTCTTGCAGGGACAGAGCGTCTCCCGATACAGGCAGCTTACGCCCAAAGCAAATTAGCATTGACGATGTGGAGCAATCACCTGGCGGGCGAACTGTCGTCGGCTACGGTAATAGCTGTAAACCCTGGCTCATTGCTCAATACACGCATGGTGCAGGAAGCCTACGGCCAGTACTGGTCCGAAGCCACTAAAGGCTCAGACATTTTGTATCAGCTCGCTTTGTCCGATCGACACAATCATGACTCAGGAAAATACTTTGACAACGATCAGGGGATGTTCGCCCAGGCGCATCACGACGCTTACGACAAAGCGAAAATAGCTTCGTTGATGGAGGTGACCGACAACTTATTGAGGCCTTATGAATAAACTCAATGAGGTCATGCAGCAGGAGAAGCTGAGCTTGGGGCTGGTATTCCCCCTGGAAGCATATAGCGGATCCATTGCCCAAATGCAAAACCAGGAATACCTGGCCAAAAAGGCCGAAGCCGTAGGTTTCAAAGCGCTTTGGTTTCGCGATGTCCCGTTCAATGATCCCAGTTTCGGCGACGCTGGTCAGCAATATGATC
>JBCCXG010000012.1:0-24409 GCA_039191945.1 Bacteroidota bacterium | reverse complement strand
TGCCAATATCACCTCTCCCTCTCCCTCATCGATGTAGTGAATTCTAAAGCCATTCACTTCGATGTACTTGGGCTGGTACGGGAAATCTTGGATGAATTCGAATCGGTTGTCAGGCGTCTGGATGGTAGGCATGGTTTGGGTTTTGTCATAAATGGAAGATAGCCAATAGGACTGCCAATCCAAGATAAACCCGGAATCGTCATTAGCCTTCCGGCTACAAACATAAATTACTTCAAAGTCAACGGTTCGCCGCGCGGTCAGCCAGGCCCTCGCTTCGAAACTCCAACGACGATTCCGGGTTGAATGACAAGACAACTTGGTTCACCGTCAAAGGATTGTGAGCTACGACATACGTATGCTTTGAGTCCATAGCATCCAGCGTACCTTCACCTCCAAATGCCAAGGGATGAAGTACCGCCGCAATCGCCTGTGCCACCTCTTGCCCTGTCAAAAGGGCCTCGGAACTTATCGGGCACAATGAGGAAGCTCGTACTGGCTATGACTTATGGTAAAGCTTCAGTACAGGATTGCTCAGCACATTGGAAGCATCGGAGAGCAAAAAGGCGATGTGCTCGGCAATCACCTCCGGCTTCACCCACTGCTCAAAGTCTGCATCTGGCATGTATTGGCGATTGATGGGTGTATCGATGATGCTGGGAGCTATCACTGCCGCCTGTATGTCGTCCGTAAATCCCGTTTCGTTGATCAACCGGGCCAGTTCCATGACGGAAGATTTCGAAAGTACATAGGGCATCATCCCTGCGCCACCTCCCTCTAGTGGGGCTTTGGCTCCGGTGAAGACCATGGTACCCCCACCCCTCTCTTTCATCCAGGGATACAAAGCACTCGCCATAAAAAAGGTCGTGAGGAAGTTGAGTCGATACATATGCATCAGGTCGTTTTCCTTAGTCGTGGCTATATCCGTCATGGCAAAGCCACCCGCGAGGCAAACCAATCCATCAATTCTGTCAAACTTCCTTTTCCAGACTTGAACAAGCGACTCCACGTCTCTTTCGCTGGTCAGGTCCACCTGATTCATTTCTAGCCCATCAATGGTAACCTGATCATCGGGGCGTCGAGTGCATAGGACTTCGTAACCCTGCTCCAGGAGTTTATCAACGACCGGCCTCCCAAGGTTGCCGGTCCCCCCGGTTACAATAACTCTTTTAGACATATCTCAACAGGTTTGGAAATGACACGTTCTCCCACTGAACCCGCAATGGAGAACTTAGGTTTCAATCCACAATGGCTTGGGTAACCAATAACCTCAACTTGTGCTGGTAATAGTCAGTGTAGTTTGCCATCTGGGTCATGAACAATGCCACCAACTCCTCTTCAGGGTCGATAAAAAAGTGAGTGTTGAAAGCGCCCGACCACCTCAACACACCCGGTGAACTCAGTAATCCGTGATCCGCGATGTCAGTCACTACCATAAGCCCCAGCCCAAAACCTAAACCTGGGCCAAAGAGGTCGCCGACATGGTTTTGCGCCATCAGTTCCACCGTTTTACGGCTCAGAATGCGCACATCGTCCAATGACCCTTGATTGAGCATCATACGAGCAAATATCATGTAGTCTCGGGCGGTAGACCAGAGGCCGTTTACACCGCTCCATACCGTATTGTCGACCATTTTGGCTCCGCCAGCCCCGCGACCGGCACTTAGTAGCTTTCCTGTTTCATCGTAGTAATGAAGGCTAGCTACTCTTTTCTGCTGTCCCTCATCTAGATTGTACCGCGTATCTATCATCCCCAGCGGGTCGAAGATGCGCTCAATGAGGAATTCGTTGGTCGGCATGCCTGAGAATTGCTCGATCAATACCGAAAGCACATCCGGCGCACAACTGTAGTGCCACTGCTCGCCGGGCTGACCGATGAGGGGAATCGTCATTAAACTATCCAGCCGGGATTGTACACTGAAGTGCTCCTGCCCATACTGATTTCGGTAGACGGCCCGTTCCAGCGGGTTTCCGCCAAGACCATGGGACATGCCCGCCGTATGCGTCAACAGATCCTTGATGGTGATTTCCCTGGTCAAAGGTTCAGTTTCGCCATCCGGTCCACTCTCCGGGTTCGCGATGACCTCCCAATCCTTGAAGGACGGAATGTACTTCGACACGGGGTCCGTGAGGAAAAAGTGTCCTTCTTCATACAGCATCATAAAGGCTACGGAAATAATGGGCTTGGTCATCGATTGGATGTAGAAAATCTGATCTTCGACCATCGGCGCCTTTTCATCCAAATCACTATACCCCTGCACATTGGCGTAGACCTGTTCACCTTTTCTGTGGACCAGCGAAACCGCTCCGGAGATCTTGCCGGAATCTATTTCGCGACGAACAAAATCTTCGTAGCGCTGCAATCGATCCAAGGACATGCCCGCTACCACATCCTGGGCCAGCACTAGAGGCCCCGAAGAGCAGATGATGAGTGAGAGTAAGAATCGCAGCATAGTTTTTCAAGTTTGGGTTAAGTGGCATACCGCCCAGTCTATCGACCTCCTGCGGGCACGTGCTCTGTCAAGTAGTTGGTGAGCATCGTGAACAGATGCCGTCGGGTGTTCTGACCCTCATAGATACCATGAGACCGATTAGGATAGACCATTAAGTCGAATTGCTTGTTTTGCGCGATCAGTTCATTGATCAGGACCTCTGATCCCTGATAGTGTACGTTGTCATCACCCGTGCCATGCACCAGCAATAGGTTACCCTCCAGCCCCTTGGCGTGGGTCATGGGAGAGCCAGCTACAAAATCTTCCTTGTTTTCCTGCGGAAGACCCATGTATCGCTCCTGATAGATGTTGTCATATAGCAGCTGATTCGGCACGGGTGCAACGGACATCCCGGTAGTGTAAATGTCTGGATATTGAAACATTAGATTCAACGTTGTAGAGCCTCCACCGCTCCATCCCCAAACGGCCGTGCGCTCCTCATCCAGGTAGTCGAGCTTGAGCACCTCGGTGGCTGCCTGCGCCTGATCCAAAATGTTGACCCGTCCGATTTGGCGGTAAATGGACTTGCGCCATTCGGAGCCCTTCAGACAAGGCGTGCCGCGATTGTCCATATCGACGACCACGTAGCCCTGCTGTGCAATCATAAGGGCCCATTTGTCTACCCAACGATCAGTTGCTACCTGACCCCAGGGTTCGCCGTATACATGGAACAACACAGGATACTTTTTTTGCGGCTCAAAATCATGCGGCTTGATCATCCTCACATCGATGGACAGACCTTCCGGCGTGCTAACTGTAGCGAAATCCACTGTGGGCATCTTCAACGCCTTCAATCTATCCTTCAGCTGTGCATTGTCGATGAAGACCTGTTGGGTTTTGTGGTCCGGCAGCGCCACCATACTCACGGCTCCCGGATTGAGTACAGTGCTATGATTCCAGACGGCATACGCTCCATTGGGTGCGCAGTTGTAGATATTCATCCCTGAGATATCTGACGGCGTGATTCTTTCCCTCTTGCCTTTTCCCCTCAAGTCTACCCGGTAGAGATAGCGCTGCGTACTGTTTTCGGGTGAGGCATGGAAGTACACGTGCCGGTCAGTCATAGCCGCCCATGACGCGACATCATACGCTCCCGGTGTCAAAAGGGTCGTCTCACCAGTGGCGATCTCCACCTTGTACAAATGACGCCATCCATCCCCCTCCGTCAATCGCAAGAAAGACGCTCCATCGTCGACCAGTTTCAAGTCATTGTTGCCCCAGTTGTTGGACGAAGGGTCAGGGTACTGTACGTCTACCCAAGTGTCTTCTTTCTCCACGTAGACCTTCCGCAACGCTCCCGACTCGGTGTTGTAGTGCCACACAATCAGCTGGTTTTGGTGACGATTGAGTTGCTGAATCAACAAAGACTCTCCATCGATCCATTGCATGGCGGGGATGTAGTTTTGCACTTGAGAACCTTCCAAAGGAATCCATTTCACCGCTCCTGACGCGATATCTACGATCCCTACCCGACAAGCGGAAGGATCTTCACCCACTTTTGGGTATTGAATAGGAATGGGCTGAGAATAGATGCTGTCAGTATTGTTGATCATGTAAAATGTTCCAATGGAAGAAGCATCCAATTGCCAAAACGCCAAACTACTAGCATCGGGACACCAACGAAAACCATCTCGGTTACCAAACTCCTCCTCATACGCCCAGTCAAAGGTGCCATTGATGATCTTGTCGGTACCGTCTACAGTAAGTTGTTTGACCTCTCCCGAGGACAGGGACTCCACATATAGATTGAATCCGCTCACGTAGGCCACACGATCTCCTGTGGCATCAAACTTGGCAAACATCAGGCTGGAGGCGGGTAATTGCACCCCGATTTGTTTGAGTGTCCGAGCGGAAAGATCGTAGACCCAATAGTCTCCCTTTGTGTTGCTCCGCCATACCTTTGCCGAGTTGGTAAAGAGCAAAATTTTTGATTCATCCGCCGAGAACCCAAAGCTCTCTACGTTAATCGCACGGTCTCTGCCGTCTGGCACTAATTGTATCCCTCCAAGCAAGATAGATTTTTCCCCATCACTGCTCTGGTACTTGACCAGTTGCTGGCTACCGTCGGCACCATATTCTATTCGGACGTAGGCTTCACCCCCCTCTACCCACTCAAAGGGGCTAAAACGATCGGTATCGAAGTCGGCAGAAGCAAACACTTGATCAAGCGTGAGTAGGCCAGGACCGGTGCGCAGTTGTGCCGAGGTAGTCAAAGTAACGGACAGCAGCAGACAAGCTGAGGTGAGACGTATACGTATCATCAGTACAGAGAATTTATCGTTCTAACGGCGGAATATAATTGATTTTACACCATAAGGAAAGCGTCCGAAGCAATAGCGGCTTCAGCGCTCCAAGGCCCGTACCTGTTCTCAGAAGTTGATGGCTTGTCCTTCTGAGACTACCGAGTCATCGGCTCCTGGAGCCGCCCAAGCTTAAGTGCCGCTGCTACGGAATCGTAGCGAGCTGACAAGCGCTGCACTACCTCCGGATTGCGATCAGCTAGGTCATTCGTTTCGGTCAGATCAGACTGCAAATCGTAGAGCTCCCAGTCTCCATGATTCATCCGTACGATTTTTTGGTCTCCCTCTCGATACATACGGAATCGATCGAGCCCTGAAATGAAGAATTCGGGCGCTTCTCTCTGCCCACCCTCTAAAATCGGAAGTAGTGACCTACCATGAAGAGGTATCGTGGCATACCCCTCCACAGAGTCTGGATAAGTAGTGCCTATCAAATCCAGAAAAGTCGGGGCAAAGTCTACAACGTGGGCGGGTTGATTAGTAATCGTCCCTGGCTGGATCTTGCCCGGCCAATAAGCGATCATGGGTGTCCGACTCCCTCCCTCAAAACCCGTCTGTTTGTATTGACGAAAGGGTGTATTCCCCAAGTTTGCCCAAGAAGTGCGAAGGCTCCAGTACGAGTCTGCAGGTCCCGGGGCTACATCGGGAATCTTGTTAGAGTAAAATGGGCAAGACCCATTGTCGACAAGGAAAAAGACAATCGTGTTGTCAAGCTTACCGGCAGCCTCCAATCGGTCCAATACCCGTCCAATATTTTGATCCATTCGATCAATGATGGCAGCAAAAACGGCCATCTCCAAGTCAAGACTATCCTGCTTTGGCGCAGAAAGGGTATCCCAGGCATAGTAATCTGTGTAATCCTGAATCAAAGGACCACGGAATCGATTCAGGTTTTTCTCCGGTGCACTGAGGTCGGCATCTGCAGGCAAAATGCCGATTTCACGCATGCGCTCGAAACGCTCCTCACGCAACACATCCCAACCTTTGAGGTACTTGCCTCGGTACTTGGCAATGTCCTCCGGTCTTGCCTGTAGCGGATAATGCGCTGCGTGGTAGGGCAAGTAGAGAAAAAACGGATCTTCTTTCCCAAAAGCCTCATCCAACCACCTCAACGCGTAGTCCGTGATGAAGTCTGTCTTGTACATCGGACTTTGCTCGTATTCGATTTGATCCGCAGTCAATTCCTGGCCTTCCAAGAAAAAAGACCGTTGAAACGCCCCCGAAGGTGGCAGGAAGTACTCCGTTGTTGCCCAGAAGTAAAAGGAATGATCGAACACCTCTTCTGCCTTGCAATAATCGGGCACCCACTTATCAAAGTGTTCTTTGCCGCTCATGATGTTGAAGTAGCCAGCCTCCTTGGTCAGCTGGGCCAGATGAACCGCGCCCGCACCGCCGTTATAGAGTCCCGTCAATAGCGAAGACCTGGTAGGATTGCACTTGGCCATGTTGTAGAAAGTACTGAAGCGTAACCCTCCCTCGGCCAACTGGTCGATGTGGGGTGTAGCAATCTCGCCACCATAACAACCAATGTCTGACCAGCCGATGTCATCGGCCATGATAAGCAGGATATTCGGCTTGGGATCCGAAGCGTCACAGGCGATGAGTAGTACCACCACTGCGGAGAAGGCAATGATCTGCTGCAAAGAGTATCGAGGATTCATGGGTTTGGAGTTTGGGGAAAAGATACCAGAAATGCTCAAAATAAGTAGTTTTAAACTTGCCAATGAAAACCACTCGAAACACACTGCTCCTTTGCCTCCTCGCAGCAACAAGCGTACAAGGGCAAGTCGATAAATTCGTACGCCTCGCTGACCTCGACACCACTTTTCGCTACGATATGAAGTACGCGACGCGGGACAACTTTCTACGTCGAGAGGTCTATCCCTGCGCTGAATGCCTGGTACGAAAAAAGGTGGCCAAAGCTTTGATCAAAGCCAACAAGTACTTCAAGGATAAAGGCCTCCGCATCGTATTCTTTGACTGCTACCGCCCTATGAGCGTGCAAGAAAAGATGTGGGCGATTTACGCTGACCCTAAGTATGTGGCTGACCCACAAAAAGGCTCAGTACATAATCGTGGCGCCGCGGTCGACATTACGCTGGTTCGAGAAAATGGCGACTTGCTGGACATGGGTACAGATTTCGATCATTTTGACATCGAAGCTCATCATGGATATCAAAACCTGCCAGCGGATGTATTGGCCAATAGACTGGTTCTAAAGCTAGGCATGGAACAATTTGGCTTTGAGGCGCTGGCGACGGAGTGGTGGCATTACAAGTTTAAGAGGTCGAGGAACTACCCGTTGTCCGATTTCCCCCTGCCCTGTTCCGAAGATTAGAGATTAACTCATTTTATCAAGCGCTGCTTCGGCCTCTTCAATAGAGCCCACGACGATTTTTGACATCCCGGAGTCTTTTGAATACTTATCAGCAGCCAACTTCACGAGCGAAGCACTCACCACTTCTGCCACTCTGGCCAGTCCCATGTCCATTAGGCGACGTTGTACTTCAGCATGTAGGGGAGCGACCTCTTGCGACGGGGGTTTGAACTGCCGCAGATCTGTCACGATCGTGAATCCACGCTCCAAGGGAGCACAAAGCTCCATGAAATCCGAGATGTAATTGGGGACGTCCTCCTTCTTTCTCCAAAATCCTTTGAGTATCAGAAAGGCACGGTTCCTTGATGCATCTACCCTGATTTCGTAGAAATCGTTAACAATACTGGACATGAGAGAGAGTAAAAATTGCTACCTAAGTAAGATACAAATACATTATCTGCTAAGCAATTGATGCCGCGCTGCTTAGCACCAAATTCTCCATCTCATCCACGCTGTCCAGGAATCAATCTCAATCATTATTTCGTAACCCCAGGATAAAGACTACGTTTAGGATTAATAAATTTTAGCTACTTTTAGGACTAAAATAAAAAGCAATGGGTAAATACGCCATCGGTGAGTTTGAAGAAATCGTCTTGTTGACGGTAGCCATTCTGTATGAAAATGCCTATGGAATCTCAATCAAGGAAGAGATCGAATCACGACTGGACCGCAAAGTCAGCGTGGGCGCCATGCGAACAGCCCTTGACCGGTTGGAGAAGAAAGGCTTCCTCGTATCTGAGTTTGGCGAAGCGACCGCCCAGCGAGGTGGCAAACGCAAGCGATTTTTTAAGGTCACCCCCGCAGGAAAGAAGGCCCTGGAAGAGAACATGGATGCGCGCAAGAAGCTCTGGGCAGCCATCCCTCCCATCGCCTTTGAATTCAAGTTCTCATGAGTCGGGACTCGTCACCCCCAAAAATCCCACTTCGGCTACTTCGCTGGTTTTGCAAGGAAGAATTGCTCGAGGATGTGGAAGGTGACCTCTCCGAACTCTTTGCCGATCGCTACGCGACTGATCCCGCCAAAGCCAAAATAAAATTCATCCAGGATGTCCTGATGCTCTTCCGACCGGGAATTGTCAGGGGCATTCATATTCCAAACCGTATCATTCATCAAGCCATGGTCAAAAACTTTCTCAAAATCGCATTTCGAAACGCCATTCGTTACAAGGGCTACACCTTACTCAATCTTTTGGGTCTTGTGGTAGGCATCGCCGCTAGTATGCTCATCATCCTTTGGATCTCCTATGAGCGTGGTGTGGACCAGTTTCACCAAAAAGGAGACCAGATCTATCAGGTTTTCCGCAACATGAATCAATCGAATGGCATGGTGGCTACCAGTTCGGCTATCCCAAAACCTGCGGCGGACCTCGTTGCCGCCGAATACCCGCAAGTAGAGGAAGTCGTGCTCATGTCCTGGTCACTGGACTTCCAAATAGCGCTCGGTGACCAAAATATGGAGGAAGAAGGACACTATGTGAGCCCTAATTTCCTCGAAACGTTCTCTTTTGAGTTGGTGGAGAGCGATGGTGAGGATATGCTCCACGCTCCGCAAACGATGGTTATCTCAGAAAGACTAGCGAAGAAACATTTTAAGGAGGACTGGAAAACATCGATCGGTCAGACCCTGCGTGTCGACGATAGCTACCTCAGTACCAGTGAAGATGTGAAGATCGTCGGCATTTTTAAAGATATTCCGGACAATTCCACTTTGCAGTTCGATTTTCTCCTGCCTATAGAGCCCTTCGTAAGGCAGAGCTCCTGGGTGGATAACTGGGGCAACGGAAGCTTTCAAACCTTCCTAGTGATCAGTGACCCAAAAAACTCTGAGGTGGTTGCGGATCGCATTTTTGACGAAATCAATACACACACTCAGGATAACGACCTCGCGGGTGATGAGACCCTCATCCTACATCGTTTTGACAAAAAGTATCTGTATTCCAACTTCGAAAATGGGGTGATCGCAGGGGGTCGCATTGACTATGTGCGAATGATGACGATCATTGCTAGTTTCTTACTTCTCATTGCCTGCATCAACTTTATGAACCTCTCTACTGCAAGATCTGCGCGACGGTCTAAGGAAATTGGCTTACGCAAGGTCATGGGAGCCAGAAAGGGATCGATCAGCAGCCAGTTCTTTTTGGAGGCCATGCTACTTACGGGACTAGCCGTCATCCTTTCTGTTGGGGTCGTATTGCTGCTCCTTCCCTATTTCAACACATTGGTCGGCCTTGAGCTAAAACTTGATCTCAGTGCAGGCATCACTTGGGTGTTTTTAGGAGGGCTCACCCTGATACTAGGGGCTTTGTCCGGCCTATATCCGGCTCTGCTACTTCCCACCTATGGAATTACTGATGCCATCAAAGGGGGTGTGAAACGATCAAAAACTTCCACCTACTTCCGGAAAGGCTTGGTAGTTTTTCAGTTTACCATCTCCACGTTGCTCATCATCGGCACCACCATCATCTACCAACAAATGAATTACGTGCTGTCTAAAGACCTGGGCCTCGACAAGGAGAATGTCATCGCGGTGATGATGAATGCGGATCTACCCAAGCGCATCCCCTCATACAAAGCGGAGTTGCTGCGCCTTCCTGAAGTGCAGTCGGTGACGGTGGCGACAGGCAATCCAATCAACTATGGCCGATCCACCAGCTCGGCCAACTGGACAGGAAGAGACCCTAATGCCGGGCATGAAATCAATGTGATCATCGTAGATGAAGACTTCGTCCAAACCATGGGTATGAAAATCGTCGCCGGAAGGGATTTCACTTCACAGCTCAACGATTCCACCAATTTCTTGATCAATGAGGTGGCGGCCGAATTGATGGGCTTTGAAAATCCAATCGAACAGAAACTATCATTTTGGGGTATCGAAGGGAATATCGTAGGTGTGGTCAAGAACTTCCACATGCGTGATATGCATCGACCGATTGCTCCCTTGATCATCACCTGTTTCGATCCGTCAGACGCCTATCTGGCCCTGGTCAAGATCAGCGGTGACACTCCCAAAGTATTGGCTTCGATTGAAGAAGTCACCGATTCCTTTACACCAGAGTACGAGTTTGACTACGCCTTTCTTGATGATCTCTACGCACGGCAGTACCGAGACGAACAGCTGATCAGTAGGCTGGCGGCGATATTTGCCGTCATGTCCATCTTCATCTCGTGCCTGGGTCTTTTTGGATTGGCTTCGTACTCAGCGGAACAAAGATCCAGAGAAATCGGGATTCGAAAAGTACACGGAGCCCGGGTGCAGCAGATACTTTTACTGCTGTCCGGTGACTACTCAAAGCTGATGGTCCTGTCGTTTCTCATCTCTATACCATTTGCCTTCTATGCAGCGAGGTCTTGGCTAGAGGGTTTCGAGTTTCGGGTGGAGATCAATCCCCTGCTCTTCCTACTCGGAGGACTGGTCACCTTCGTGATTGCGATTCTCACGGTGGTATCCAAGTCTTACCAGGTGGCGACATTGAACCCCGTAAAATCTTTAAAGGATGAGTAGCTGGAACTAGTCCGCCCCGTCTGTCAGCTCTTCCAACTCGATGACAAGGAGCTGTCCTGCGTAGTTCTTAATCACAAACTTGACAAAGCCGTACTGCTCATGGAACCAAAAATCGTGAACGGTACGGCCCAAGGGAATGTCGGTAACAGCGCGAAGATGCCAGAGAGGTAATTGCCCATATGGGAGCGTTACTTCCTCTCGAGCCACTACTTCGTAAGCCGTTGTTACATCCATATTTGACCAGTCTCCCCAACCGTCGAAGATGCGGAGTTCATCTTCCCATCGCTGCCCAACTCGAACAGGCAGATGAACCACTGGGAAACCGGCTACTTCCGTGAAAGCGTAAAAGTTCTCCCGGAAGGGATGCATGGTAATGTATTGATCGTTTTCAATTACCCCAGTATGTTCTTTAGAGGTCCAAGAATCCAGCCGTGGGTTGATCATATGCGGCCGAAGCTTGTTGCCCAATGCCGGACCCAATTGATATTGAATAACTATCTCGTCTTGTAGATCTGGCTGAGGCTTCCATGCACGACCTGTGGCTGTTACAGCTATCCGTTCAGACGACAGGAGGTTGTAATCAGCATCCCATAACCGTGCTTGATAAACCCAGGTACGGCAATCCGCAAAGACCTTCCTCACATTGCCGTTCGTTGATGGAACGGGATCGCAGGGTAATTCCTCAAAATCGAACTTGCCAGCGCAAGCGCTCACGAAAAAGAGCCCAAGCGCGAAATACCGTCTAGTCGTTATTCTTCCCCATGAAGACATTGACCTTGGGGTCAAGTGGGTTGCCACTTGCTCGGCGGTAAGACACAATTTGGCCGACGTGGTAAATGGCATCGGAGAGTTGGCCGTTGAGTATATGCCAGAAAGGAATATCGCTACCTGGACGTAAGGTCAATTGGCCCATTTTCTCGGCATCCCTACCCCGATATCCTTCGCTGGCGACCTGGAGGTTTTCGAGGGTAAGGCGGCGCAAGGCACTGAAATCCAGCTCCTTCGTTGATTCACGTTGCCTCGGCGCTTCGGCCACAGCGTTGGCCACACTCAACGATAACCCATAAATGTGCTCCAGCGTAAACCACGCTGACCGGGAGGTCTCGTCGATTTTATAATCCAAATCGACGGGTCGCAGACCCTCGGTCGCCCAATAGTAGCGATAGCCGAGGCCATCGACCATGCGAGCCACAACATTTCCGGCGCGGTAGTCTTCAGGGTACTCACCGATTTCCCGATAGGGAAGTTCCTCACTCGCGGTTTGTGCCATACTCCAACAAGGTAGCAATAAGCCAATCATTAGCCATTTCATGCCCCGAATATCGGAAGATACATTGAGACATTCAGGCCTTGCGAAGACCTTTACTGTATTCCGGGCACTGATCCGCCGTCCACTTTGATCACTGCTCCAGTGGTCGCTGACGCAATGGGACTACAGAGAAATGTTACCACTTTAGCGACTTCATCCACTGAGGCAAATCGCTGAATGATCGACGAGGTCCTGACGTCTTTAAAGAAATTGGCAGCGACTTCGTCCATCGTGATGCCTTGCTCGGTGGCCGCTTCTTCGAGGAACCGTTCGGCCCCTTCGGATAAGGTAGATCCCGGCATCACAGTATTCACCGTGACTCCTGTCCCCTTAGCACTTTGCGCAAGACCTCGGGAGATGGCCTGTACGGCCGCTTTGGTCGTGCTGTAGGCGATCAGGTCCTCGGGCACCAAAGCTGCACATTCACTGGAAATGAATACCACCCTCCCCCAGTTGCGTTGCATCATTCCGGGCAAAATCAATCGACTCAACCGAATGCCGCTCATGACATTGACCTCCATCAAGCGATACCAGTCGTCATCAGTGGTGTCTGCAAAAGACTGCGAGGTGAAAATGCCTACGTTGTTGACCAGTATATCGATGACACCTAGCTGGGACATCAGCCGCGCCGTCGCATCGCCATCCGAAAAATCAGCCGGCACTCCCTCAACTTGCGCCTCGGGCACCTCCGCCACTAGGCGATCGCAGGCTTGGTTCGTTGATCTTTCACTTCTGCCGTTCAAGATCACGGTAGCTCCCTCTGATGCCAATTGTTTCGCAATGGCAAAGCCAATCCCCGAGGTGGACCCGGAGATAAAGGCTCGCTTTTCTTTCAATTCAAGATCCATAGATGGCTATTTGGCTAAACCCAGTGGGCTGAAAATGGTCCATAAAACCAGTACGGCTGCAATGAGCAGGATGGTTAACATCACATCCCTCCGATCAAAATCCATTTTTTGACCGCGAGAAAATGTCACATCCCGAAGCACCTCCATCGGCTGCGGCTGTCCCATTTTGCTGACGACCATGAGTACTCCAGCGCAGAACACGAAGAGAATAATCGCGTAATGAAGGAAATTGATGTTGAGCATCCGCTGTAAAAATGAATCCGGCGCCAGGGTAATGATCCCTTCGTTGGCCATGAACTCCGTGACCAGTCGGGTGATACCCAAGGCAAATCCGGACCATAGCGCGACGATGGCACCTCGGGCATTGATCCATTTGAAATACAACCCAAACAGGAATACCGCCGCGATCGGCGGCGAGATGTAGGCTTGGATGCTTTGCAAATAGTGAAAAATACCGCCGCCCATCAGCGCCTTCATGAACGGTATCCAGCCCAAACTGACAAATACCAATACAACCGTCGCGACCTGCCCAACAAAAACCAGTTCCTTCTCTGTTGCCTTAGGTCGATAGCGTTGGTAAAAGTCAATGGTGAACAAAGTAGATGAGGAATTGAAGGCCGAAGACAGGGAACTCATGAGCGCTGCCAGTAGACCCGCAATCGCCAGCCCCTTGATACCGACGGGCAGAAAGCCAGTGATCATCGCAGGTAAGGCCTGGTCGGGATTCTCCATGGAAAAGTCGAGCATACCTTTTTGCATCAGGGCATAGGCAATCACCCCTGGTACGAAAAAAATGAAGACGGGGAGCAATTTCAGAAATCCAGCAAAGAGGGCACCTCTTCGCGCATTATTCACATCCCTGGCAGACAAGGTACGCTGTACGATGAACTGGTCGGTACACCAGTACCACACCCCCAAGATAGGTGCGCCAAACAGCATGCCCGTCCATGGATAATCTGCGTCCTCAAAGGACCGCCATAGGTTGAAGAAATTGGCAGAGGGAGGATTGCCAGGCTGCTTCGAAGCTGCTTCCAGTGTGACCACCATTTCGTTCCAACCGCCCAGTTCGTTCAAGCCATAATACATGACGGCGCCGGTTCCCGCCAAAAGGATAAAACTCTGGATCATATCGGTGTAGATCACCGCTTTCAAGCCTCCGAGTACGGTGTAAAATCCTGTAGCCAGCACGGTAATGATCGCCCCCGTCCAAAAGGGGACTCCCATGGTCTCAAAAACCAGTGCTCCGGCGAAGATGATCAAAGAAATCTTCGTAATGACGTAAGCCAAGATCGATACTACGGACAGGTAGTTACGTGACGCCCTCGAGTATCGCTTCTCGAGGAACTCCGGCATCGTGTACACCCCTGTACGTAAATAGAAGGGTACAAAAACCCAACCTAGTAAAATCAGAATGAGTGCGGCAAGGATTTCGAAGTTGGCATTGGGCATATCCCCTCGGGCTCCCGCTCCAGAGACACCCATGATGATCTCCGAACCGATGTTGGAAGCAAAAAGTGAGGCCCCAATGACAAACCAACCCTCATTCTTCCCCGCCAGGAAGTAGTCAGATGATTCGAGCTCATGGTCCTTCTTTGTCGGGCGAGAGGCCCACCATGCGATCCATAATACTACGCCAAAATAGGCTGCTATAATGGCGATATCCCAAAAATCCATGACACTCATCGTGCCATGGATTTCAAGAAAGTCAAACAATTGATGGCCACTCCCCTACCAGTTTTTCAAGCCGAGCAACTTCTCGCCTAGCGTAGTCAGTTGGGCAGTTTCGTACTTCGTTTGTTCCCAATTTCTAGGATCACCGGGGAAGGCATGGCCCTCGGGCGCCTTTCGATTCTTCCATGAGTTCACCCTCCAGTCTCTCATCTGCTGATTGTCCTCCTCCGCTGGCATCATGGAGATGTACTGAGCTACTCTTACTTTATCCTTAGATCGATTGGCCCGAATACCGTGCGGTTGACTGCTGTTGAAAATCAGCAAGTCTCCGGCCTCGAGTTTCACTTTCTGGATCTGATCTTCAAATCCGGTGATGTCTGGCTTGAAGTGATCGCGATCTGCGGGCTGTGTCAACTTCCAGGTATCATAGGTTCTGAACAACTCTGGAATACACTGAAACCCACCCATGTTTTCATCAGTCTGATCGGCCAGCGCCAATACCCCTTGTACGTTTTGCGGTTTCGTCTCGGGATCATAGTCCCAGTGAATGAAGCCCTTGTACTCAAATCCAGGGCGGATGGGGAAATTGAGGTTCGCGCGGTCAATCGTGCACCACAACTCTTCGACGCCCCAGATGTCCACGAAGGCATCATATACACGCTGCGTCTGGCGATTATTCCACAAGTTTTGATGGTTGTATACCTCAACCATACCGGTACCGACCAATTCTTTCATTCCCGCCTCGGCTCGCTCTTTGGTGTACCAGGTGGAGGGATCATTTTGATCTTTTTCTTCAAACTCCCACAAGAAATCCGCCGTCTTTAAGGCCTGCTCTCGAGGTACGGCATTCTTAACCACAACGTATCCATTATGGATCCAAAACTTCCAATCTTCCTCACTTAGTACGCGTAGTGGCTTACCATTGGACCGATCACTCAACTTGATCTTGCTGGAGGTGGCGGTAGAAGGGTTGCCAGGAATCTCCTTGTGGTTTTCGTTGGGGTTGTGCACCGCTTTGGGTGCTTCTTTGACTTGTTCCATATCTATTCCTTGGGTTTGATTTTAAAAATTATGTAACAAAAGTGAGGTGCTCTCGGCTGGGAAACTCCACGCACATTAGCCAAAAATTGAACAATATTGATATTTTACATGCTTTTTGAAGGTGAAAAAGGTTATTTTAGACAATGGCGCAGCTAAAAACGGATTTAGAGCAGATTCCAATACCCAATGGGAGCTCCCTGCGCTTGATGGTCAACCCAGACCTTAGCGACTTCTTTTTCTGGCATTTCCACCCTGAGTTTGAACTCGTATACCTTACCGGTGCGGACGGCACTCGGCACGTTGGTGATCACATATCTCGTTTTCAAGGTAGTGATTTGGTACTCATTGGATCCAACATCCCCCACCTCAACTTCGACTATGGCATCAAAGCACCTTATGAGAAATATGTTGTACACCTGCGCCCTGACTTCCTACAATTTGACCGGCCAGCCAACCCCGAACTCGAGCAAATCCGTCAACTCATCGATCGCTCGGCATCCTGCATTGCCTTCAGCTCCACCGTACAAGAGGTGGTGGGTCCTTTGATCCACGCCCTCCCCTCTCAATCCAGCTTCGACCAGTTCCTGAGCGTATTGAGAATCCTTTACATCTTGAGCAATGACGATGGCATGAGCCTACTGCACGAGGCCCCTTTCCAAAACCAATACACGCAACGTGACCAAAATCGCCTGAAAGCCGTCTACGCTTACATCGATGCTCACTACATGCACAAGATTGACAATCATGAGGTGGCGGGCCTTACGAACCTGACCTTTGAAGCTTTTTGTCGCTTTTTTAAAAAAATGACAAAGCTAACCTTCACCGAGTTTGTCAACCAGTACCGGATCGACGCCTCAAAGCGAATGCTCATGATGGGACATACCGTGAGTGAGGCCTGCTACTCTTGCGGGTTTGAAAGCCTCTCCTACTTTAACCGGACATTCAAAAAACTGACGGGGGAAAACCCTACGGCCTTCAAAAGGCGATTTTCGTGATCACCAAATCGGGCAAATCCGTGGATGTCGATTCATTACGTGGCACGTCTCCAACCGTGCAAGCCGACTAGTGGACCAGCCCTTGCCTGATCGCATATTTGGTCAGGCCTGCCAGGTTGCGCACGTTGAGTTTGGAGAGTAAATTTTTGCGATAGCTCTCGACCGTGTGCTTGCTGAGAAAGAGCTTGGTGGCAATCTCCTGGGTGGTATATTCTTGCGCAATGAGCCGGAGGACATCCTTCTCTCGGTCGGTCAACTCAACCAGCGAATCGTCGCTCTTTTTATGCATCACACTGTTGAGATAAGTTTCCTTGACGCTTGCTGCGAAGTATTTTTCACCGGACAGGATGGTCTTGATTGCCCGTAGGAGCTCTTTCTTTTCCGAATCCTTCGGTAGGTAGCCATCCACATCATTGTCGATCAGTTTCTGAATCCTGCCTGCGTCCTGGTGCATGCTGATGATGAGTGTTTTGATTCCCGGATAGCCTTCTTTTACCTTTTTGTTGAGCGTGATACCATCGAGCTCCTTCATGGTGATGTCTGAAATCAACAGATCCACTTCGGCCTCTGGATTGTTCTCCAAGAAGGTCAGAAGGTGCTTCCCGTCCCTGGCCGAAAAAACGACCTCGTAGCTCTCTTCGGTTTGCAAGATGCTCAAAAGACCATCCAGAAACATCTTGTGGTCATCGGCGATAATCAATCTAAACGGCATGTACCTCCTCTACCTCCTGATCATCTGGTAATGGTAAATCAATGTCAACGACTGTCCCGCGTCCTAGGGCTGAATCCACGTACAGACCTCCTTCTAATTGCTCTAGCCGATCCTTGATGTTCCTAAGCCCAATCCCTTCGGTCACTTTTGACGTGTCAAAGCCTACACCGTCATCCTCAAACAGTAATTTGATAGCATCTTCGTGTTTGTTGATCTGAATGCTGATTTTGTTGGCTTTTGCATGTTTCAACGCGTTGGTCAACAATTCTTGAATGATCTTAAAGAGCTCCGAGTGCAAATCGTCGGGTAGCTCATTGACGAACTGCTTCGGATGAGGGTGAAAGGTAATCTCCTTTGCACTTGCCTCTTTCACATTCTGCAAATACTCTTTGACCAACGAGACAAAGGATAGGTGCTGGAATTTTTCTAAAACCAGATCGTGGGATAAGTCTCTGACTTGTCCGTAGGTCTCATCCAATTGATCGAGCACTTTGGCCAGCACTTCTTTTCGTACTGAGACGTTGGAGAGTTGCAATTTGATGCTGGCCAGGGTGCCTCCGATACTGTCGTGCAGCTCCTGAGCAATGCGCTTTCTTTCCGTATCTCGCCCTTCCAGAGAAGCTCTTATCACCTTGACCTCCTGTTCCTTCATCAGTGTCGCTACCTTTTGTTGGTTCACTTCCTCTTGTGATCTGTTCAGCGCGATCTGAGCCCTCAACTTCTGAAAATAAAAATAGAGCAAACCAATCACCGGCAACAAAACCACCATTGCTCCTATGAGAAGTGCATTTTTGAGTAGCTTCTGTCTGCTGATTTCCGCTTCATTCAATAGACGATCTTCTTCCAGCTTTAGAATCTCCTTCTCCTTCTGCGCTGTTTCGTATTTGATCTCCAGCTCTTTGATGATCTTCTGCTGCTGTCCCGTAGTGACCGTGTCCTTCGCGGCCTGATACTTGATGAGCCACTGATTGGCCGATTTGTAATCCTCATTTTCACTATGCACCTCATGTAGACTTTCACAAATGGTCGCGATCACCACGAAATTGGAAAGTTCCTCTGCTCGGATCAGGGTTTTTTCCAGAAGGTCAACTGCACCACCGTAATCACCCAACGCCTCCATGGAGTGAGCTTCATTGACGGCGGCATTGAGACTCTCTTCTGTCATTCCATTTTCCTGAGCGATGACCTTACTCCGCGCAAAGTACGTCGCCGCCTCTTGAAACCTTGATTGCTTATGCAGTACTGCTCCCAGGTTGAGATGAATAGCCGCAGCAACCTTCGGATCCTTATCCTCTGATATCTGCTCCAATGCTTTCTTATAATAGGCCTGGGCCTCCTCCAGTTGCTCCTGGAAAAAATAGATGTTGCCGATGTTAATGTAGTTGCCGTAGACTGCCCTGCCAGAATCGGCATAGGCGATGCTTTCTTTTAAGAATTCCACAGCGGTATCCATGTCACCTTGGTTGGCATAGCAGATCCCAATATCCGCATTGGTTGCGCTCAGCAGGATCCGGTCGTCGATGCTGTCTGCCAGATGAAGCGTTTTGAACAGCCAACTAAGTGCTTGGTCAAACTCGCCTTTTTGCCTACTCGCCGAACCTAAGAATCGATAAGCCCGAGCAATCTCAATGGGGAGATGAAGCTGGGTGAGGGCTTCCTCGGCGTAGATCTCTGTAGAATCTGGCACCGAAATTTGATTGAAGTAAGCGGCGAGGTACAAGGTCGTGCGGCCTCTCACAAAGTCCGTCAAACCCTCCTCTGCCTTCAGAGCCTGCAGGGTCCTATAAGTAAAGTTGGGATTGGACTCCAATGAATCCATGGCCGCCTGAAGTCGCTCCTCGGCATCTTGATACTGCCCCGACTTCCCTACCACCACAGATCCCATGAGAAGCAGACTGCTCCACAAAGCATATGACTTCAGAAAATTCATTGTTCACTGTCGACGCCTAGTTAATAACCACTAACCAAACACCTTAAGTAAATGTAGTAAAAGACAAATTTCCCATTGCCCTAATCCACCAACAGTCCTTCTAAGTTTTTTCATACAGTCGAAGCGGTGAATGGCGGACCGTGCCGACTACTTCGAAAGGACATCACCAAGGCCTATCGCCAACCTTTCTAGTCCTGTCTAAGAGGGGACTGTCTTACACAAACCATCCACCTGCTCTCCTCCCACCAACCCCCCATTTTCAGGGGTCTGAATTTTCACCATTTATGGTGTACCAAAGGTCCATTTTCTCCATGACCTTGGTATCTGACTATCAAGCGACACGCCATATCTGAAAAACCATTGTCAAATGAAACCAAGAACCATCTTATCACTTTGCTTCGCCTTGATTGCCCTGAGCGGCTACACGCAAGCAAAACTCATCTTTACCTACGACGCTGCCGGGAACCAAACCGTACGGCAATACTGCCCGGACGGAGATTGCTCACAAAACGCTAGCAAAGCTACCGCGGAGTTGGCGGCAGACTCGGAAGAAACTTTGGAACTCACTGCACCTAATTTCCTGATTTATCCCAACCCAGCTACCTCGTCCATCACGCTCTCCTGGGACGCTCAACTGGACGTCCAACTTGAGAAAGCCTATCTCCTGGACCTCACATCGAGAAAAAGGGAAATGTCTTTTCAGCAAAACGGCCAGGGTGCAACGGTAGACGTACGTCGCCTCCCCTCCGGTGTCTATCTCCTTCGTTTCGAGCTCGGAGATGGCTCAGCCATCACCAGAAAAATCATTAAGCACTAAAACCCGAAGGACCATGAATCTGAAGCAATTTACCCTATTGATTGGCCTTCTAGGCGGTTGGAGTACTTCGCTGCACGGTCAGCACGATGTTGGCACTACCAAAGCTGATCTATCTGTTTCCCCCACAGGCGGCGCCCTGTATGAGATCCCGATTGCGGTACCCCCCGGTGTCAGAGACATCGTGCCAGGAGTATCCCTCGTATTCAACTCTCAGGATGGCAATGGCCTAGCGGGGTGGGGTTGGAACATCGGTGGCTTATCCACCATCACCAGGGTCCCCACCACCTTGTACCACGACGGTGAGATCGACGGGATAGATTTTGATCTGAAAGATCGATACAGCCTGGACGGACAGCGTTTGATCGTAGTCAAGGGCCAGTATGGAAAGCCAAATTCCGAGTATGCCACGGAAGTATACAGCAACTTAAAAGTCGTTGGGTATGGCCATCCGAAAAATGGTGCTGAATCCGGTCCCGATCACTTCAAAGTATATCATGCGGATGGCACAGTGGCTACCTATCGCCATGTGATTCATGGCGATCGCAACTGGATCAGCGTGAAGAAGATCTTCGAGTGGGTCCTGGATACGGTCATCGATCCGCAGGGCAATCGCATCAAATACTATTACTATGGCAGTAAGCAGCGCGAGCTCTTGCGCATCAAGAAGATCGTCTACGGAGGACCCATTGACACCAATCATCCGACCAACGAAATCGAGTTTTACTACAAAGCGAGGAAAAAGCCCGAAGTAGCCTACGCAGGGGGCAACGAAATATTTAAAAGGGTTAATCTCCTCGACCGGGTAGAAGTACGAGGCGGCGGCCAGCTCTTTCGAAAATACCAACTCCATCACCAGGCCACTTCTCTAGGATACGAGGTACTCACGAAGTTGCAAGAGTTCAACGGGGCCGGCGGCGGACTCGAACCTATCACTTTTACCTATGCACCGGAAACGACGCACAACGTATCCAATACACGCAATGATCTCACCATGCCCAACACATTGCATGCTGATGAGCGTGCGTTGGCGGGAGACTTCGACGGTGACGCCAAACTCGACTTCTTACTCTATAACAATAAGAACAAGAATGGGATAGAGCTCTACCAAAAATCGAAAGGATACGCCACCCCACTGAACCAAAATTTTGCTAAATGGAATGAAATCACCACGGCTACTGTCCTCTCAGCACAGGACAAAGTCGAGGTGAAGCAAGCCCTCTTTACCCTGCGAAATATGAACTATGGGAAGTTCGAGTTTCGCGCCTACCACTTAGGCAATGATGGGAGATTTGCGCGATCCTACACCAAAACCTGGATTGATACGGGTCTCAGCGGCGCCAAAAACTCCTCCGTGCATAAGCAATTTGTCACTGGGGACTTTGATGGAGACGGGCTTTCAGAAGGCTTCATGATTCAGGACAAGACCCACGCTGTCGACCTCGTCGACATTCAAAGGAATCAGCCCAGCAACTTCGTCAGCAGAGCCGGTCAACTCCAAGAAAAATTTGATCGAACGACGGGATACTTCCGGGTCGCGGACTTCGACGGCGACGGAAAGGCAGACCTGTGGCATATCCTTAATAGCAAAATCAGGATCTACACACTGACAAAAAATAATCAGCTCACCCTCTTCAATGAAATCAACGATGGATTCATCTCTGTCGATCGCCCCCTACTCATTGGTGACTATAACGGTGACGGGAAGTCTGATTGCCTCATGCCCGAAAAAAATGGAGGTACCCGGTGGAAGTATTTGATCTCCCGAGGCAACTACTACAACGATGAAATCAAGTATTACAAAGACAACTGCTTCAAACGGAAGTGGAGGATCTTCCCTCAATTGAAGTATGAAAAAACCAACGGCGATTATGAATATCACTATGTCGCTCAGGACTTCAACGGTGACGGCAAGACCGATCTCATCAAACACAAAATTCGCTTTCGAAAGGAATCCTCCTCCAGGTACAAGGCCGAAGAGAATATACAGCTATTTGTCAATGATGGAGACGAACGTTTAGAGCTGGTCGAGCAGCCTGGCTTACAAAAGCAGGGCTATGATACCAAGAAAAAAGGCATACCGCTTGTGCTGGACGTCACCTGCAACAACGGCAACCTAGAGTATGTGTACATCACTGGTCGCATGATCCAGGCCTATGAGTTTCAAAAAGATCACCGCATCGATGTGCGATTGGACAAGATCTCGCACCGCCAAGTACACTTTGAGCTGAAGTACGACCGTCTAGAACCTGCCAGTACGGCGTACATGGCGGACCACTCGGTGAAGTACCCGTTTGTCAATATCAACACAGCACCAGACGCCCATTTGGTAAGGCAAATCATCCAGAAAGCTCCGAGTGTCGAACGATACATGGATTTTAAGTACGTCGGTGCCGTGTCGCACGTGAGAGGGCTCGGGTTCATGGGCTTTAAGCGTCGAGAACAATCCAATTGGTACGGAGAGGGCGTCAATAAAATATGGACCATCACCAAACACGATGTCGGAAGGCGAGGTGCTGTCTTTGAGTCATGGCAAGCACTTGTTCCCGGAAATCGGCCCGGAGACCCGCTGAAGCAGGTCAATTATACCTACCAAACGAAGCTAGAAGGTGGCATCTATATCAACGTTCCAACCCAGGTCGTCACCAAAGATCACCTCACTGGCGTGAACAGTACCGAAACACTGACCTACAATGACTACTACAATCCCCTGGTCACCCGCCTGCAGCACAAGGACGGAAGCACTACAGTCACCTACAAGTACAGCAATAACGCCAATCGCAAAGACCATCAGTACCATGTCGGTCGCGTGGTCGAAAAAGTGACCCAAACCATCGTCAGCGGAAGTCAGTCGACCACTACTGAGACTTTTGCCTACCACGGCGGACGCAAGATCAATTTAATAAAAAGTATTGCTCGCAAGGCCAACGGATCAAAACCCGTTACTGAACAGTTTACTTATGACAATTTTGGTAATACGACTTCCAGGAGCATCAGCGCCTCAGGAGCAAAGACCAGGGTTGAAACCTTCAAGTTCAGTGACGATGGACGGTTTTTGATTCAGAAAACAGACATCGAGGGCTCCAAAACCAGCTTTACTTACGATCCCATCACTGGGAACCCACTCACAAGCACTAATCATCTCAACCAAACCACTGTCAATACCTATGATGCGTGGGGACGAGCACTCACAGAAGTCAACCACTACGGCAAGGAGACCCGCTTCGAATATTACTATACCCAGTGGCACAATCTGATCAAAATCATCCACCACCCGGAAGGCTACAGCGAACGCTCCTCCTACTCTCCCATGGGTTGGGAAAGGTGGTCCAGCATCACGGACTTCAGAGGAAAGCACATTTTCACCAGCTTCGAGTATGACGTCTCCGGTCGAAAGGTCAAAGAGGGCCTTCCTAGATATGGAGAAGAACCCCAGCTCTGGAATACGATTGCCTACGACCTCTACGGACGGGTGAAGGAGGCCGTATCCTCCACCGGTCGCCGCATGACCTATACCTACAATGGTCTATCAGTCACGACCCATGACGGGGTGAAAACGATCACCACGACAAAAGACACCAACGGCAATACCGTCAGCGTGCAAGACGCTGGAGGCACGATCACTTATAGCTACCATGCAAGTGGTGAAGTACATACTACTCAATACGATGGTAGCACGATTCGGACGTCCGTTGACGCCTGGGGGAGAAAGACTCAGCTCGTCGACCCAAGTGCAGGCACATTCACCTACAAATACGACAGCTATGGCAACCTGGTAGAGGAGATTTCCCCTAAGGGTAAGACCATCACCCAATACGACCAGTTTGGAAAAGTACGCGCCCGAGCCATGACCGGAGACCTCACGAACACTTCGGAGACTTACACTTACGACGACAAAACGAAGCTCCTATCGAACGTTGATGCCTCGAGCAATGGAGAGCGCTACACTTACACTTATCGCTACGACAGCCACTACAATGTTGACCAGGTCATAGAGCAAAATGCGAAGGCAACGTTCACGAGAAACACGACCTACGATGGCTATGGCAGAGTGGCTAGTGAAACCTATACCAGCGAGCTATTGGGCGGACATCGCAGTGAATCTGGCATCAAAAACATCTACAAGAAAGGTCAGTTGATCGAGCTCAGGAATTTACACGGCAACGGATTGCTGTGGAAGTTGGAGACACAAAATGGCCGCAAGGAAGTGACGCGAGCCCTTTTGGGTAATGGTATGGTGCAGGAGTCCGTTTACGATGAATTTGGCTTTTTGCAGGAATTGCTGGACAGCAAAACCAATGGAAACCAACAAACCATCGCTCTATACAACATCTACGAGTTTGACCCGCAAACAGGCAGACTCTCCAACCGAACGAATGAAGGGCTGCATTCGTGGACCGAGCGATTCAGTTATGACAACC
>JBCCXG010000011.1:0-24649 GCA_039191945.1 Bacteroidota bacterium | reverse complement strand
GCCTCCTCGGCAGTGACTGTGCCATCAAAAACCAATAGGCGATAGCGAAGTGCATAGTCTTTGCCCTTATCTTTCATAGCTTTTTCAGGGCAATATTCAGTTGGTTCGCCGGAAAATTAGGGGATCAAAATGGAAATTCTAAGCAATTACGCAATCGATTGTTTAAATGGTGAAAAATAGTGATGGTCAGGTCGCCAATCCACACATATGTCGAAAACTTGAACTGTGATTCTTACTTGCTAATGTGAAAATGCAAGGCACTCGTAAACTTAGGATTTACCCCCCGTGGACTTATCGATCCAAAGCGAACCTCCCCTTTTGGGCAGCAGATTGAAAACTAGGTAGCTATAAAGGAACGCCCTATTTCATCAATGATATCGCTCACGTGCCCATCAGTCATCCTCGTCCTCCACATCGGCAGCGATCAACCCACCAGCCAAGTGCAGCGGCTTGGAAAAGTCCTCTGGCGAAAGCACGGCCAACTCCTGGATCAGCTCTGCAATGCACCCTGTCCAGCCGGTCTGGTGGCTTGCCCCTAGCCCACTGCCGTCATCGCCATGGAAGTACTCATAAAAGAGAATGAGATCGCGCCAATGCGGATCGTCCTGGAACTTCTCGAAACGGCCATGAGCGGCTCTTTTCCCATTTTCGTCCCGAGCAAAGGTATTGACGAGTCGCTGGGAAAGGAATTTGGCCACCTCCAGTAGCGTCATGAAATTTCCAGAACCTGTCGGACACTCTACTTTGAAGCCCTCTCCATAAAAGCTGTAGTACGTCACGATGGACTGAATCAATAAGAAATTAACGGGAATCCAAACCGGACCGCGCCAGTTGGAATTACCCCCAAACATGGCCGACTCCGAGTCTCCCGCGACATAGTCCACACGATATTCCTGGTTGTCCCAATGGAAGATGTAAGGGTGATCTTTATGATACTTCGAAAGGGCCCGGATGCCATAGGGACTCAAAAACTCCTTCTCATCCAGCATGTACCGGAGCATTTGTTTCAGTTTCTTTTCGTTGACGATGGAGATCATCCGTCGTCGGCCAAGCCCTGATTGCTCTACAGGATGGATATTCAGCGACAACTCCGGGTACCGCTCGTGAAACTGGCGAATCCGATAAGACAGCTCAGGAAAGGTTTTTAAGATGCCTTGAGGAAAAACTGAGGTAATCATTAGCGGCAACAATCCGACCATCGACCGGACTTTAAGCCGGGTGGCATTCCCATCAGGGAAGCAGAGCACGTCATAAAAGAACCCGTCGGCTTCATCCCACATTTCTTCCTCTCTCTCCCCGATTTTGTCCATCGCGGCGGCGATAGTCACGGTATGTGTGTAGAACTTGTAGATGTAAGACTCGTAGTAGCGGTCCTTTTGCGCCAGCTCAAAGGCCATGCGCAACATCTGCAAGCTGAAAAAGCCCATCCAAGCAGTTCCATCGGCTTGCTGCAAGAAGCCACCCGTGGGGAGTGGAGCGCTCCGATCGAAAACACCAATATTATCCAATCCCAGGAATCCTCCTTCGAAGACCTGGCTGCCACCCGCATCCTTTCGATTCATCCACCAAGTGAAGTTGACGAGTAACTTACCGAAACTGAAACGAAGGAAGTCGAGGTCTCCCTTTCCACCATTCTGCACCTTGTCCGAGAGGTAAGTTTGCATCGTCGCCCACGCGTGAACTGGTGGGTTTACATCGCTGAAATGCCACTCGTACGCTGGCATTTGCCCATTAGGATGGAGATAGTCCGCACGAAGCATGAGATCTAGCTGATGCTTGGCAAAGTCTCGGTCGACCATACGTAGAGGGAACATGTGGAAAGCCAGGTCCCAGGCCGCAAACCAGGGATACTCCCACTTATCAGGCATAGAGATGATGTCCTCCGTGACCATGTGGTACCAGTCCTGGTTACGAATATGTTTCTCATCATTGTGAGCCAGGAACGGATTATAGCCCTTTTCCTTCAGCCACCTACCTACATCATAGTTGTAAAATTGCTTTGTCCAAAGCATGCCTGCCAGGGCTTGTCGCATGACCATGACCTGATCTGCCTCCTTCCGGATGACATCGGGAGTAATGCCGTCGTAAAACTCATCCGCCTCCTGCAGTCGCTGCTTAACAATGTCGTCAAAGTCCAAGAAAGGCTTAGGCATTTCCTCGGGTCCACGAACGCTTAGCCGGAGTCTGAGGCTCTTTTCTTCTCCCGGGGCTAAAGTCCAGTGATAATGTCCGGCACTCTTGGTGCCTATGTGCTCCGGGTTGACAGCCGATTTAGAATCGTGAACGAGGTAGTTATTGAAAGCGTCTTTAACGTAGGGTGTAGTGTTGGCCTGTCCAAAAATACGCTCCCGGTTGGTTTCGTTGTTGGTGAAGAGCACCTCATCAGCGTTTTCCAAGTAGAGGTAATAGGGACCAAATGCTTGCTTGGGATCACGGTCATCCGCCTTGACAATGGACACGCGATCATTTGATACGAGTGAAATCTCCGGCATCGGCCGCTCTTCAGGCTCCCAATAATTGCGAAACCAAAGTGATGGTAGTACATGCAATGGCGCCTCCACAGGACTCCGGTTGACGACCCGAATCTGAATACACAGGTCATCCTCCCCTCCTTTTGCATACTCGACAAACACATCGAAGTACCGATTGTCGTCAAAGACCCCTGTGTCCAACAGCTCATACTCGGGCTCCAGTCGATTGCGGCCAGCGTTTGTCTGCACCAGGTCATCATAGGGAAAGGCCAACTGTGGATACTTGTAGAGGTACTTCATCCAGGTGTGAGTCGGCGTGCTGTCGAGGTAGAAATAGTATTCTTTGACGTCCTCCCCATGGTTTCCTTCGCCATTGGTCAATCCAAACAAACGCTCCTTGATGATGGGGTCCTGGCCATTCCACAAGGCCAGCGCAAAACACAGTCGCTGCTTATCGTCGGAGATGCCCCCTAATCCATCCTCACCCCAGCGATATACCCGAGACCGAGACTGGTCATGTGAGAAGTAACCCCAGGCATCGCTATTGTCGCTGTAGTCTTCTCGGACCGTGCCCCATTGCCGCTCGCTGAGGTACGGACCCCATTTTTTCCAGGCGACTTTTTGCTCTCGTGCTTCTGTTAATCGTTGATTTTCAATTGAAGGCATTGTATACAGGTCGGGTGATTTTTAGGTCCTAAAACAGCTGGGAATCGTTTATGTTCGACAGAACTGCCCCGCAGATGACGAAAGTAGGACAGCATCATTTTTCAGTGAAATGATTAGTTGATTAACTCTAGATGAATAAGTGGCGACGTTGGGGGCTTCCCAACAGATTTTGTTATTTTCGGCCACTTCGAAAAACCTGAATCCAACCCTCAAAAGACTACAATATGATCAATAGAATAATCCTCTTCGGTGCGACTGGTGATCTCACAAGACGGCTCTGGTTACCAGCCGTGGCACAGTTGGCTGCTGACGGCATATTACCTGACCGGTTCCGCATTGTAGGATCCGCCCTGGAAGATCTGAGTACGGAGGGCTTCCAATCACAAATGACCGACGCATTGGCAGAGCACGCTGCATTTGTGGATGCTGAGGTCAGGGGCCGGGTCGTTGACTGTCTGAGCTACCAGGCAGCCAATGTGACCGATCCTCAGGAAGTTAAGGCAGTGCTGGGTGATGATCATGAGCCGACATTGGTCTATTTGGCGCTACCTACCTTTCTCCTGGAAAAGGCATTCCTGGCCCTCGGCAAGGCCAACATGACCACGAAGGATGCACTGGCCATTGAGAAGCCCTTTGGCAATGATCTCACATCCGCCCAAAAACTGAATGAAATCCTGCACTTCGAGCTGCCGCATCCTTCGATCTTTCGAATTGACCATTTTCTCAGCGATGAATTGGTCCGGCGCATCCTGACGATCCGATTTGCTAACCGATTGTTTCAGCCCGTGCTGAATTCGCAACATGTGGACCATGTAGACATCAGCTGGTTGGAGAGCCTGGCCCTGGAAGGCCGAGCGGGGTACTACGACAAAGCCGGCGCCCTGAAGGACATGATCCAGAACCACATGATTGAGGCCCTGAGTCTACTGTTGATGGAGGAGCCTGCCCGATTTGACGAGCCATCTTTCAGAGGTAATCGCGTCGAAGCCCTCCGATCCATCGCTACTCCCACGCTGGCATCCATCAAAGAGGGCACAGTCAGGGCACAATATTCCGCTGGAACCATTGGCGACCGGCCGATCCCAGATTACGTAGCAGAACCCGGCGTGGATCCGTCCAGGGAAACAGAGACCTATGCGGCGGTTGATTTAGAGGTTCCCAATTCGAGATGGGAAGGGACACGCTTCACCCTTCGATCCGGAAAAGCCATGCCAGCGAACTCGGCTGAGATCACGATCCACTTCAAACCCGTCTACGGTTTCGAAAACAATGAGCGGGTCCTCACCCGACCCAATGTACTGCGAATCGGACTAATGGAACCCTACGTGAGGGCTGAGATCAATATCAAAGGACCGGATCAGGAGCTCGAACCGCAAGTGCTTGAAATGATGTCTCCCGTGCCCAAGCGAACCGCCTACGCCAACTTGATCGCTGAGATGCTGCGCAACAATACCATGCTATTCATTCGAGATGACGAAGTTGAGGAGACCTGGCGCGTGATTGATCCCATTGTCGAGGCATGGCAAAAGGGTGAAGTTCCTTTACAGACATACGCTGCTGGTACAGATGCACCAACGGTGAAGTGATACCACTTTTCGCCTTTCAGTGGCGATTAGGTCTTCTTAGCATCTAATGAAGGCTCCATGGAGGTATCTGCTTCCTCCCTGGTCAAATTGAATTTGGAAATCTTCTCTTGAAGATCAGTAGCAATCGTAGAGACCGCATGGCTCTTTTCCATGTAGGCGATCATTCCAGCAGAGAGCTCAGCGGACGAGCTCGCGGTCTGAGAAGTGCCTGCAGCAGTCTCTTCGGCAATGACTACTATGTTACTGATTAGATTGACAATATTGGAAATCTCTTCGGTCTGCTGCAACGTGGCTTGTACAATCTGCTCGGATTTCTCGACCGTCTCATCATAGTAATGCGAGATCTCTTCGAACGTGCCGAGGGATTGGGAGGTCGCGGCACCACCTGCCTGGATCTTCTCCGTCATCTCTCCCACGAGCGTCGCTGTCGCCTGCGTCTCATCTTGGACACCCAACACCAGCGCTTCGATTTCCGCCGCTGACTGCTTGGACCCTTCTGCCAGTTTCCGGATCTCTTCGGCCACTACGGCAAACCCTCGTCCAGATTCACCCGCCTGGGCCGCTTCGATGGCTGCGTTTAGAGCTAGCAGATTTGTCTGGGCCGCGATGTCTTTGATGATGCTCAGAACGCCGGAGATTTCTTCTGAACGCTGCGTGAGCGTGGCAATTGACTGATTCGTCTTGACCGAAAACTCCTGAATGGCCTTCATATTGTGATCCAAACCCCCAATAAGCTCCTTTCCTTTATCACTTTGGACGGCACCCATCTTGGCCGTATCATTGATCGACCGCGCCTGGTCTCCGACCGCGTTCGAAGACTGAAGTACTCCGTCTATCAGCCGCGAAGACTCATCGACTTTAAGCACCTGATCGTTCGCTCCCTGGCTCATCTCAGAGATGGCACTGGCAATCTCACTCGTACTGATACTCATCTGCTCGTTGGTCTGAAGCATTTCATCCGTCTGATCTTTGATCACCCTAGCCTGACCGCTGATCTCACTGAGCAATTGGCTAAGACTCGCCATCGCCGCATTAAGATTGTCGGACAATACCGCGATCTCGCCTTGGGCTTCGTAGCCAAATCGACCCGTCAAGTCACCCATAGCCATTTGATTGATCACCTGGTTGATTTCGTCAAAAGGCCTAACCAGGGATTCGAAAAGCTGATTGATAGATGCGCCAAGGGCCTTCCATGAGCCCTCTTTGTCCTTCGTATCGATTCGCGCTCCGAAGTTCCCTGACGCGGCGGCCTCGACGACCACTTGGTTGGTGTCCTCGATCGCATTCCGTAGGTTGTCGCTCTGATGCCGGAGCTCCTCATTTTTGGCCTCAGCCTTTTGCGTTGCAGCATGAACTCTTTCTTCCAGTTGCGCCTTTTGCCTGCGTTCGGTACTGATCTTCCATCGGTAAAACCACAGGGCAGCACATGCAATGGACAGCAGTACCAATCCGCGAAACCAAATGGTAGCCCACCAAGGTGCGAGTATGGTAAAATTGAGTGCTTTGACCACCTCCTCGCCACCTGAGCTCAGGTGCTTGACCTCGAAGGTATAGTCTTCCGGTTTCAGATAGGTATAAACCACTTTGTTGTGGCTGCTGGGAAAGGACCAAGCGGGATCCAAGTTCTTCATGCGAAACGAGTACAGATGATTTGGGGCTATTTCGCTGCTCAAAGCCGCGAACTTGATTTCGAAAGAGTTTTGAAAGTGCCTCAATCGCAGAGACTCACCTCGGAGGAATTGCTCACGGACGATCCTCTTTGTCGAATCATGGGATTGGTCGATCAGCGAGAAGTCGGTAAACTCTAAACTCGGTCGTCTTTCCTCTTGCGTGCGATGGTCCAAATCAAGATGGTATAGGCCGTTGGCACTTCCAAAATACACACGGCGCTGCTGCTTGGAACCATGCAATCGTAAGATCGAATTGTCGATAAAGCCTTGTTTGGTGGTATACGTCTCGAAACGGCCCAACGCAGGATCGTAGCGAGAAGCTCCATCGTGCGTGGCTACCCATAGGTTTTCATCGATATCCAGCGTCATGTCCTCGACGATGGGACCCGCCAACCCGTCTGCTACACCAAACCCCGTAAAGCCCTGTGTCTCCTGGTCGAGGCGAGCAACCCCGCCATCGTAGCCGACCCAGACATTTCCTTTACTGTCTGCTAATACCACGTGAAGATTGTTCTTTGGCAAAGAAGTAGGATCACTGGGGTCATTGCGATAGGTCGCGATGCGACCCTCTTTGACTGCATTCAGTCCATCCTCCGTAGCAATCCAAACGGTGCCATCGGCACTGCAGTAAATATGTGACACGCTATTGCTTGTCAAGCTGTTGGGATCCTGAGGGTCATGGGTGTAGCGGGTGAAATGCTCCCCATCATAGCAGCTGACACCATTCCAACTACCGAACCACATGTTGCCCCGAATGTCCTCCGCAATGGTAAAAATCTCACTACTATGAATGCCGTCTGGATCGTCTGGGTCGAATGTAAGGTGGCCGAACGACCCACGGTGATAGATGTCAACACCCGCTCCCTGGTTGCCAATCCAAATGCGTCCAGAGCGATCTTCGGTGATCGAATTGATTCGCAGTGAGGAAAGCCCGTTGCCGTCCTCATCCATCATTCCAAACTGCTCGAAAATTCCATCCTTGAACCGATTGAGACCTCCACTCGAGATCCCCATCCAAACCGCTCCGTCGCTCGCTTCGTAAAGGTGCGTGAGTGTCGCCATTGGAACCATGCCCTTGTCGCGATAACTGTTGTACCCGTAGGACACAATGGCCTTTTCGGCGTAGCGATTGACGCCTCCCAGGTAGTTGGCCGTCCAGACATTGCCGTTTTGGTCGACCATGACCTCCTCCACGTTATCGTTGGCGATCGTGGTATTGTCCAACGGGTCATTCCTAAACACCTCAAACTGACCATTGGCAAACTTGCTCAACCCTCCACCGTAGGCTGCCACCCAAATGTTACCTTCATGATCTTCTGCGAAATTGAGAGGTACATTACCACCCAAGCTAGTGGGATTCTCCGAGTCGTGTTGATAGTTGGTACAAGTGAACGTATTGAGATCCATAGCACTCACACCCCCTTGAATGATCGCGATCCACAATTGCCCCTCACGGTCTTGCATTAGTGCGTGAATGAAGTCGCCTCCCAGGGACGTGGGGTCGTCGGGATCATTGTAGAAGTGCCGGAATTTTCCTTCACCAAGATGCAGGTTGAGTCCATTTTGCGTGCCCGCCCAAAGTCGACCCAGATGATCAATCTCAAGACTGAATACCCGATTGTCCGAGATACCTCTATCGCCATTGCCCGAGGTGTAATGGGTGAACTGACCTTCATGATAGTAGTCAAGGCCTTGATTGGTTGCGATCCACATGCCACCTGTGGCCGGATCCTGAATGATGTCTTCCACCAGTAATCCCGCGAGACTGTTGGGGTCATCGGGATCATGCGTGATGTGTGGGAGGAGCTGTCCGTACTTGACCCGAGCGATGCCTCCGCCCGCCGTGCCTACCCAAATGGTACCGTCGGAGGACTCCGTGATATGTCGGATACGCATCTCGGTCAAACCTTGATCAGGATTTTGAGGGTCGAAAGTGTAATCGAGAAATTCGTACCCATCGTATCGCTGCAATCCTGCCTTGCCCCCGATCCAGATATAACCTTCGCTGTCTTGAAAAATGGCAAAGTTCATATTGTCCAGTAAGCCATCCTCAGCGGTGAGGTGGTCGAACTGGAATCTCTTTTGAGCGTACGATTCAGTAAAGGTCAAACAACCTGCAAAAAAACAGAATAGGGCCATCCGCTCTATCCGACAGGTCTTGTGGTTAATGTTCATGTTCCGCCAATCCTTGTTTTCACCTCCCCCCTTTGCGGCAGAGCGTGAGACCAATAACAGCCTCATAATTAATCACTTGGCACAGGGCGACCAAGCGTCCGCTCATGAGTAGGAATATTACGTTCTGGATCGGCCTTTGACGAGCCTCAGCGACCAAATACCTGAAATCAGATGAATGTTGGCCTTGGCTATTCCTATCAACGCAGTCCGTGTAGGCATCTCGAGCATCAATAGCGAAAGAACTGGTCACATCCTTCAAAATCGACTGTAGGATTCGCGTCCAGGTATTGCAGGATCGTCTCGACCGTGGTGACGGATCGCACATCGGCCTCCTCAAAAGGGAAATAGGACTCAAAGACCGCTGGAATGTAATCGTTACTTCCAAGCGTTAGGCTCACATCATCACCTATGATATTGCCCGACTCATCTTTCATCTCGATCTCGTCGCCCACCCGCGTCAGCGATACTCCGGAGACATGAAGACCCACGCCGGTCTCTTCAAGAAAGCTTTTGATTTCCCCGGCCGTCTTCGTGAAGACGACACTACCGTTATTGAATGGGTCCATGCGATAGATCTCCATCGCTGTAATCTCACCGGCATCAATTTCGGCACGGATTCCTCCACTATTCTGGATGGCGATATCCACGTCCATTTGCTCTCTCAAGGCGGTGGTGAAAAAACAACCCAGCTCGGTACGATTATGGTGAGAATTGGCCCAACCAACGACCTCTTCAAACTCTGGCGCATCGTTGTACGACTGAATAAGGGCCATCAGTTCACTGTCCATGTCTTCATACTGCTCGAGGTCAATCATCGAGACGTTATGATCTACCACTTCCTGATCGACAATGGTCACCTCAACTCGCCCCAAGTGAGAAAGATTCGCTCCGGCCATCAGCGTGGGGATCCCGTTGACTTCACCGCGATTGATGTCGTTGCTGTGGCCACCAATGATGAGATCGAAATACGGATAATCGTTGGCGATTAGCTGATCATTTTGCGTGCCCAGATGTGTTAGGGCTATGTAGAGATTAGCTCCTTCGAGGGACTTGAGATCATTGTAATCCGAAACCATCTCGTAGTAATGCTCAAATGAGAGCCCTTGCACACGCCAAGGATGCGTAGCAGGGATGACGCGATCCGTACTACCGAATGTTTCGATCAAACCGAGAACGGTCACGTTGAGCTCTCCGACTTGCAGTGTGATAAAGGGTTGGGGTTGACTCAGGCCCGATGACCGGACATCCATATTGGCACAAACCCAGGGAAAATCGGACTGTTGAAGTCGATCCTCCAGGGTCTCCAAACCGTAGTCAAATTCGTGATTACCGAGCACAGAAACATCAAATTCCACCTGATTCATGACGTCGATCATGGGATAACCTTTCTCCGAGTATTGATCGACGATAGGATTCCCAGAAAAGAGATCTCCAGCTGATAGCAGGAGCACATTACCTCGAGCTCGCTCCAAATCCACGATGTGTTTCACTTTGGCGAAGTTGTTCAGCTGACCATGCTGGTCGTTGACAAAGAAGACCGTGAGTCTATCTCCTTCCTCAATGATGGGATCGCTGGTGTGCTTTTCACATGCCAGGCTAATGCATGCGATGAACAACAAGTGGAACAGGGGCTTTGGGCACATACGGTTTTTGCTTTATACCCTCTAGATCATTTAGTCCCGTATTTTGTTCCGATGAAGTAGGCCTTTTGTGAACAAATCAAGGGGTAAATCAGCAACGCTGTCATTTTGACAAGGCCAGGCTGCCATAATTACTGCTTCTATGCTCTGGTATCTCATTTGCACTATTCCAAGAAGGATTTTAATATGACTTATGAGGGAACGCATTAGAGAAAAGAATACAGTTCAAAAATATGCATTGGTAACCGGGGTGTTTGGTTTGGCCGCCTGGTTAGGCAGTTACTGGCTGGGATGGCCTATGGCCCTGTTGTTACTCCTCATCGGAGCGGCGGTCTCCAACTATGCTTTGAAGATCGCTCCGGAGCGTGTCCTTAGATGGCAAGGCGCGCGCCACATGGACAGGCATCGGTATGCGGACCTTTATCAGCGCGTGAATCGCATGGCTTCACGAGCCGGTTTGCGTTATTCGCCTGAATTGTACCTGGTTCAAAGTAAGGTTCCCAATGCTTTTGCCCTGGGATCGAAGGATCGGCCTGTCATTGGCATGACCTGGGGCTTGGCCCGGATGCTGCCGGAACGGGAATTGGACGGTGTCCTCGCCCATGAGATTAGCCATATCAAAAATAACGACCTCCAAGTGAAGAGTCTGGCGATGAGTTTCGGTCATATGACCACCACGCTTTCCTTCGTTGGTCGGTTCGCATTACTGCTGACTGTACCCATGATGCTGATGGGCGTGCATGTTTTCTCCTTCTGGGCCATTTTGGCACTTATATTTTCGCCAGCATTGAATACTTTATTGCAACTCGGCCTATCCCGAACGATGGAATTTCTCGCTGATCAGGATGCCGCTGAGCTTACGGCGGACCCACTAGGCTTGGCATCCGCGTTGCGGAGGATTGACACCGCAAGTCGTCCCTGGTGGCGGTCACTTTCCGCGGTACCGTACCAGTCCTCAGACTGGCTGAAGTCGCACCCCGATACTAAAAAACGGATTGCCCAACTAGAAGAGATGGCCCACGTGACCACGACCCAACCCTCGCTTCGGGATCTAAGTCCTTGGAATCATCCGTTTTTCTCCGGACCCTCCGCTTGGACTTAGCGGCCAGCTGAGCACCTGTACAATTGAATGGAATTGGTGCAAGCCCCTTTGCAAACCCTTTGTCCCGCCCGTCACAATCTGGTACAGCGGCAACGACTTTCTGCGTAGGTTACGAGCAAAAGGTCAAAAATATGTTGCTCAATTACCTCAAAGTAGCGTGGCGCAACCTGACTCGCTACAAGGTCTTTTCCTTTATTAACATTACCGGACTCACTGCGGGAATCGCAATTTGCCTGATTCTGTTTGTGCACGTCAAAGATGAACTCAGCTTCGACCAGTTTCACGACAAAGCGGACCGCATCTACCGCCTGCAGTACAACATATTGGACTTCAATATTGCCCGTACTCCACCGCCGATCGCGCAACGAATGACCGACTACTTTCCAGAAGTCGAAGTGGCGGCCAGACTCTTCGGCAGATCCGTCTCTGTAGGCGTAGCAGAGGGGAACAACTCGAGACAAATTTACGAGGAGGAACGCGTCTTCTTTGCAGACAGCACATTGTTGGATATTCTTTCCTTTGATATTGTGCAGGGTAACGTGAAGAATCCTCTGGACGAGCCCTTTTCAGTGATCCTCAATGAGCAGATCGCACAGAAGTATTTTGGCAATGAGAACCCCATCGGCCAGACCCTGCGACTCGAAGGCGAATACAACTTCAAAGTGGTTGCTGTGGCTAGAGATTTCCCGACGAATTCACACTGGCACTTCAACATGATCATGCCATATCAAAACATGTTTGATTTGGAAGCATCTACCAATGGCGGTAACCTTCGGAGCAATCTCGACAACAACTGGCTGGTCAGCCACTCTTACACATACGTACTCCTACATCCCAATCAGAATCCAGCCCATGTCAATGAACGCTTTCCTGACTTCTTAGCGGCCAACATGCCCGAAAACATGGAAAGGGGACAGGCCTTTGTCCTTCAGCCCTTGCTGGACATCCGACTGCGCGGGAGCGAAATTGGCGCGGGCATCGAGGCCGTTGGGGATATTACTCAAGTTTATCTGTTCATCGGAATCGGGCTGATGACGCTTTTGATCGCCTGCATCAACTTCATCAACTTGTCCACAGCAAGAGCCCTGCAGCGCATCAAAGAGGTAGGCATGCGGAAGGTCATGGGAGCCTGGCGAGGACAACTGGTGGCTCAACTACTGGGAGAGTCCTTGTTCGTTTGTCTGATTGGTTTTGTTTTTGGCTTCACTGCAGCCATTTACCTGCTTCCTGAAGTCAACGTATTGACCGGAAAAACGCTCACCGTGCAAGATTTCTTGGATCCGATCACGATGGTCGCCTTCTTGGGGTTATTCATCATCACGGGGATACTCGCCGGCGTGTACCCTGCCTTTTACATTGCGAAATTCAAGCCCGTAGCTGTGCTCAAAGGTCGTGTGGCAGATGGCCAATCCAGCGGGTTCTCGCTCCGTAAGGTACTCGTGGTGTTCCAATTCACGATTGCTATCATCTTGATCACGGGCACAGTAGTGATTCAGGACCAGCTCAATATGTTTCGAAATCGGCCACTGGGCTTCCAAAAAGAATCCATCATCACGATTCCCCTCTTCAGTTCCAACTTCAATAATGCCTTTGGCGGTATGACCGAAGAGCTACGCAACCAGCTCAACACCTTTGAAGATCAGCTCGAAGACAACCCTCGTATTGTAAGTAGCACGCTCTCATCTAACGTACCCGGATTAGGCGCCGTGCGCCGAAATGTATTGCCGGATGGACGTACCGCAGACGAATCGGTCATTACCCCCTCAGTGTCGGTCGATTACGATTTCGTCGAAAGCTTTGGGCTAGAGTTGGTCCTAGGGAGAGACTTCTCCAGATCCTACGGCACAGATCATACCAACGCTTTCATCGTCAATGAACAGGCCATCGAAAAGTACGAGTGGGGCAGCGCGGAGGCGGCGCTGGGAAAGACCCTCAACCTAGAGGGCAAAAGCGGACAGGTCGTTGGTGTTGTCAAGGATTTCCATTTCGAGTCTCTCCGCGGGGTCCTGGATGCCCTAGTACTTGACGTCAATCCGGGTCTGTTTACCACCTTATCCGTCAAGGTGGAGGCGACCGACCTGCCACAAACCATCAGCTTCCTTGAGGAAAAATGGAACGAGTTTTTCCCTCAAAAGGCGTTCGACTATGAGTTCCTCGACGAGCAAATCGCCGAGATTTACTCCAACGAGGAAAATCTGGCGAATATCATCACCTACTTTGCATTTTTGGCGATCCTGATTTCCTGTTTAGGTTCGTACGGATTGATCATGTTCCTAGCACAGCAAAAAATGAAGGAAATTGGCATCCGGAAAGTTCTGGGTGCCAGTGTCCCTAACATCATCTCGCTCTTGGCAAAGGGCTTTGCCGTCCTGCTGGGTGTAGCATTCGTCATATCTGTGCCGCTGGCGTATTGGTTGCTGGATCTGTGGCTCTCAGATTTTGTATTTCGGGTCAGTCTAGGGGTGGATATGTTTTTGATCGCGGGCCTGATCACTTTTGGGATCGTTGCCATTACCATCAGCTACCAGTCCCTCAAAGCTGCCTTTGTCAATCCCGCCAACATCTTACGCAGCGAATAGAGGTCTCTCAAGCATGTAGGGTAGCGTTATAAGCCATTGAATGGCAACAGGTTAGCCATGCCATTACTCTGAAAATGACTAAGTTTGGAGGTTTAACCCAAACCTATTTTTTATGAGTACGCAATCCAAACTACTAGCTACATTAGCTGGTTTTGCCACCTACTTTTTACTTGGTTTTCTCTTCTATGGTGTGCTGTTCAGCGGCATGGTGGACACCATGGCAGGCTCAGCTGGCAACGTCATGAGGTCCGACGACAGCATGGTCTGGTGGGCATTAATCGTAGGTAATATCGCTATGGCCTACTTGCTGGTCCACATCTTTTCCAAATGGGCGAGCATCAGCACCTTCATCGGCGGATTGAAAGGCGGCGCTACGATTGGCCTGATACTGGCCATTGCCTATGACTTTACCTCTTACGGCACGACAAACGTCTTAAACTTGACCGGTGTTCTTGTGGACATTGCGGTCATGATCGTGCTCATGGGCCTCACTGGAGGTGTAGTTGGCGCTATGCTGGGAAGAAGCAAATAGTAGGATAGAGAAGCTTACGGGCTCAGGTTTCCGTGAGCTTCTGTTTCTTTTGATAGTTCGGTAGCCAATTGTGCGGATCTCACCACCGCTCCATCCATGTACCCAGGACTAGTGGCTGCAGTCTCCGCACCTGTAAGTCGCAATCTGCCATCGTAGAAGTCGCTTCGAAATATCCCTGCGCCATTGTTCTGATGAGGGGCGACAAAGCTGTGATAAGGATAGTACGTGAAGGGATCCTGGCTCCATACCTTTTCATGGTAATTGATGGATGCGTCCGCCAAGCTCGGAAATAGTCGTTGCAATTGCCCAAGCATACGTTCCCGCCGTTCTGTTGGAGACAGCGAAGCGTGCGAGGGATCGATAAACCCCTTCAGCAAATGGCCACCGTGGGTTACTCCGTGGTCATGAAGTTCAGTAGCCGGTCCCCTATTGCTGAGTAGCATGCCTACTTCCTGCTCTCGCCATGGTGCCTTAGCAACTTCCATCCCTACTTTAATCGACTCGCCCATCCAGGTGTGGGTCTGTCGGGCAGCTTCCGTCAATGCCGATGGCCACGCCGGATCAGTAGTCAACGTGTTGATCAGCAGGTTAGGCGGGAGTGACGAGATAACCTTCAAGGCGCCAAATTGGTCCGATGTCGTCCTGATCTGCACACCCTTCTTCTCACTGAAGTCCATGTGCTCCACTTTCTGATCATACCGGACGCAATTCGCTGGAAGTTGGCCCTGCAAAGCCTCAATCAACCTTGCTGTTCCGCCTTCCAATCGATAAGTAGGTGCGGCAGGCGGCAGTAAATAGTGCTCAACGCCAGAGGGTAAGTCATAAACTACTTTACTGCCGGTGTATTGGGGAATGAGTGCTAGACCCAGCTCGCTGGCCAAATCAATGATCTGACGATGTTGTGGTTGGATCCAGGTGGCTCCCATCTCCAATGTACCCCCTGGCAAAGTCAAAGTATCAATACGACCTCCGGCTCTTGAGCGTCCTTCAAGGACGAGCGACTCGATGCCCCGCTTACGTAGAAAGTAAGCTAGGGTGAGCCCGGAAAGGCCGGCCCCGATAATGATCAGATCGTAATCCTTCATGGTCTAATGCGTTGTTTACGCAAGTGAAATCTCATCATTAAACCAAAAATGGCCAGTTGGTGTCCCAAAAAAATGAACCCCCTACCAACAGATCGACCGCAATGTCAGGCTAGCTACTCCTTAAGGATGTGGGCAACCAATTGTCGGAAACTCCGTACCTTTGTTCTGTAATGCTTCTCAAGAAAGTAATACACATATCGCTAGCTTTCCTGTTGCTCCTGACAACAGCGGGTATTTCTATCAGCAAACACTACTGCATGGGGCGCCTCCAAACAGTAGCGATTTTTGGTCATGCTGAGAGCTGTTCAGATGGGGATGCAGAAGAACCCATGCCGTGTTGCGATAACACGCTGGAGGTATTGAAAGTAGAGGAGTGGAGTCTGGCGAATGAGGCAATAGACCTACAACCTGCACTTTTTGTACTGGCTACGATTCAGTGGACCGACGAGCTGATTGAACCCATCGTCCGTACCAACGGATTTCAGATTACTGATACCTCCCCCCCACCGGACCGCGTTGTCCTTTTCGAAAACCTCCGCATCTGAGATTGATTTTGTGGGCCTGAACTTCGGGCACCCGTCCGGCTCATCGCTGGTCAACTGCTGTTTGCCCCCCTCCGGGCTTTCAACTTCAATTTCAAAACATGCGATCGATTTTATATTTTCTATTTATAGCTATTCACGCCACCGGCTTTAGCCAGAGTATTCGGGGCAAAGTTGAGGACACTAATCATCAGGCGCTCATTGGTGCCACGGTAAGAGAACTTGGAACCACCAACGGCGCAGTCACCGATATCAACGGGCGCTTTCAGCTGGAGCTTTCGCAACAACAGGGACAGCTTCTGATTTCCTACACGGGCTACCTCGCCGATACCGTGGTGGCAGTGCTTGGGAAAGAAGCCCATTATCAGCTCGAGCAAGACACCCGTTACCTACAAGAGGTCGTCGTAAAGGGTGAAACAACTTTCATGGACGACCTGGAGGCGAAACATGTGGAAGTCATAACAGCCTCCGAATTAACCAAAGCCGCCTGCTGCAATTTGTCTGAGAGCTTTGAGACGAATGCGTCTGTCAATGTCTCGTTCTCCGACGCTGTGACTGGTGCCAAAACGATTCAAATGCTCGGGCTGGCGGGCAAATACGTTCAGATCAACCGGGAAAACGTGCCCCATATCAGAGGCCTAAACAATCGCTATGGATTGGGTTTCGTGCCCGGCACCTGGATCCAGTCTATCGACGTTGGTAAAGGCGCAGGCACAGTGGTCAATGGATACGAATCCATGACGGGCCAGATCAATCTGGAGTTCAAGAAACCGGAGCAAAGCGAGCGCTGGTACTTCAATGCCTATGGCAATTCATTTGGTCGGCTGGAGTTCAATGTTAACCATGCTACCGACCTCACGGACAAATGGAGCACGGCAGTCCTTTTTCACGCCGATTGGATGGACAGCGAAATCGATGGCAACGATGACGGATTTCTCGACCTCCCAAGAAGTCGTCAAATCAATGTAATGAATCGATACAAGTACCAGGGAGACCGCGTCAATTCACAGATTGGCGTCCATTTCATGACGGACCAAAAGGCGGGCGGGCAGTTGGGCTTTGGGTTTGGGGATGACTTTGCTACCTCACCGGTCTATGGTTTTTCTAACCGGACGAACCGATTTGAAGTATTTGGTAAGACCGGATTGCTCTATCCTCATAAGCCGTATATGGGATGGGGTTTCATCTATTCCCTCGCCTATCAAGACATGGAAGGTGGCTATGGGCGTAACAACTACGATGGAGAGGAAACCACCGTCTATGGTAATGCGATCTATCAGAACATCATCGGAAGTACTTTTCACCAATACAAGACAGGCGTGAGTATCCTGTACGATGACTTTGCTGAGAACTTTGCCGATTCCGCGTTTTCGAGAAGAGAGATCGTGCCCGGAGCCTACTTTGAATACACTTATTTGCCTGGGGACAAATTCACATTAGTCGCGGGCATCAGATCAGATTTACATAATCTCTACGGCACTTATGTCACGCCCCGACTGCACCTGCGGTATCAGCTGAATGATCGAACTACGCTAAGAGCCTCCGCGGGTCGAGGGTACCGAACCCCCAATGCGATCATGGAAAACAGCAATGTCCTCGTGTCCAGTCGCCGGCTGAGCATCCTGGAAGAACCGGAGCCGGAAGTGTCTTGGAACATGGGCGGAAGTCTGGTCACAGGTTTTGAAATGGGGGACCGGGAAGTCTCGGTTGTTGCCGATTATTTCTACACGACCTTCGAAAACCAATTGATCTACGACCTGGAACGTGCGAGCGAACTGCGCATCTATAACTTGGAAGGAAGCTCCTACGCCCATAGCTTTCAGGTAGAGGCTGCCTACCCCCTCAATGACTATTTGAAGCTCAAGGCCGCTTACAAATTCTATGATGTCCGGGCCACCATCAATGGCGAATTGCAGGAGGTACCCTTCAACTCGCGGCATCGCTTTTTTGCTAATGCCTCCTACGCCACCAAATACGACAAATGGACCGCCGACGTTACGCTGCATTGGTACGGCTCTCAGCGGTTGCCCAGCACCTTAGATAAGCCGACTGAGTTTCAACGGCCGCAGCGCTCAGAAGCGTATCCTCATGTGATTGCCCAGGTAAGCCGGGGTTTTCGTTGGGGCAGCATCTATTTGGGAAGCGAAAACCTGTTCAATTTCACACAGGACAACCCGATCATCGATGCCGAGAACCCATTTGGAGAGCAGTTCGATGCGGCCATGGTCTGGGGACCGATCGCCGGTCGACTAGTTTATGCAGGAATTAGATATAAAATAAAATGATGAGAGCAATTGTAGTAATGGCGATCATGATCGCCTCAAGCCAAGTAGGCTGGAGCCAAAAAGCACCCATTGAAATAGCAGGGGGTTACCAGGTGGAAATCATGACATCGGCCATTTGTGAGCTTTGTAAAGAAACCATCGAGCGAGAACTCACCTTCACCAAGGGCGTAAAGGAGTCAGACCTCAACGTTGAGAGTAGAGTAGTGACTGTGAAATACAATCCTAAGAAAACGTCGCCGAAAGAGATCCGTCGGCATATTGCAGGAGTGGGTTATCACGCAGACAATGTCGACCGCGACGCTACGGCGTACGAAAAACTACCTTTCTGCTGCAAGGACGGTTCGCACGGTCGAGAGATCTTGGACCGTAGTCACTGAGATGACCTCTAAGACAGTGTTCGCGTCTTTCGGGTAGCGGGATCATCCCCATCAACCGGAAAAGTGATCGTGGTATCATGGGTTGCAGAGGAGTAGATCGCCGTAATCAGTTCGACCGTTTTGCGACCTTCCTCACCTGAGGACAAGGGTTCGTTACCTGCCTTTACCGACTGGCAAAAGTCGTCGATTTGGAGTCCGATATAGTAGTAGGTCGCATCGTGCTGCTCAAAAAGTGCTTGATCCTCAGCTTTCCAGGTATCCAACAGGGATTCCTCTCCCGGAACGCTCCAGATGTCGTTGTAAGGTGCTTCCAGCACAGAGGACCGGCCGGCGATGAACATGGCTCCTCCTTCGGTCTGCCCACCCACCGAGGCTCCGTTAGAGCCATGGATGTGCACTTTGCCGTAGATCCCGGGCTTCTGCGAATTGCTCAATAGGATATTGCCAATGGCTCCATTTTCAAACTGGACAACCGCTGCTGCGGTATCTTCCACCTCTATGTACGGGTGATTCAGATTGCGTGTCAGTGCCTGCACCGACCGGATGGGCGACCTCATCAACCAAACGAAGAGGTCCAGCTGGTGCGGCGCTTGATTGATCAATACTCCCCCTCCTTCGGTGTCCCAGTTGCCCCGCCAAGGGTCACTTTCGTAATACGACTGATCGCGCCATCCTAGCATGATGATATGACCCAATGCTGCCTCACCCAGCTTTCCGGCATCCAATGCTGCCTTCATACGCTGAATCGGTGCATACCAACGTCGCTGACTAATGACGCCTAGTTTGGCGTTGCCTTCTTTTGCAGCGGCTAGCATCTCGTCGCAATCACTCAGTGAGCTCGCCATGGGCTTTTCGATCAGGCAATGAACACCCCTTTTAGCAGCTGTCACCACAGGCTCCACATGATAGGCATGCGGGGTGCAAACGAGCAGGACTTCTATATCCGCGTCAGTTAGCATCTCTTGGAGCGTCGCGTAGGCTTTCGCGCTGTATTGCCGGGCAAACTCTTCGGAGCGCTCCAACGACCTACCGCAGACCCCAACCAGCTGTCCGTGTTCACATTGCTCAACCACCGCTTTGGCATGGAGATGGGCTACTTTGCCAGGCCCGACGATACCTACTCTCAGTTTTGTCATGTCATTTATGGCTTAAGGACTACCTTCAGCATCCCCGCTTCCCGTTTTCCCAATCGATCAAACAGACTAATGCCCTCATCCAATGGTGCGGTCACGCTGATCATGGTGTCCAGATCGAGTACACCCCTGGACATCAGCTCCAGTACCTCTGGATATTCTCCACAAATGCCACAACTACCCTGGACTTTGATCTGTCTTGTCACTACGTATTGCAGCGGAAAGTTGACTTCTTTGGAGATGTTCCCCAATACGGTCACTGTTCCCCCTTTTCGTACGTTTTTGAGCGCGATGCTAAACGTATCGTTGATACCGACCACTTCAAACGCATGATCGGCTCCTCTTCCCTCGGTGAGTCCCAGCATTGATTCGGGCAATGACTTATCAGCCGCATTGATGGTATGGGTTGCGCCCAGCTGCTGCGCCATCTTCAGCTTATTATCGTCAATGTCGATGGCAATGATTGTTTCACAGCCTACCCACTTCAGCAGCTGTACCACAAAGAGTCCAATGATCCCCGTGCCTACGACCAGGGCTGACTCATCAGCCTGCACACCCGATAACTTGATCCCGTGCAGCGCCACTGCAGAAGGCTCAACTAAGGCCGCATGGTCAAAACTCACATTTTCTGGTAGCTCTACTAAAATATGCCCAGGAACCGTCAAGAACTCGGCAAATGCTCCATGGCGCCGGTAGTCTTCGCAAGACACCCCTAGCACCTCTCTGCCGTCACTTAGATTGTACTGACCCTTGTGCGTGTACCAGTCGTCCAAGGGATAAACCGTCGAGTCAAAAGTGACTCTTTGCCCCACTTTCCAGTGAGTCACAGCCGATCCCACCTGCTCAATGGTGCCTGACCCTTCATGTCCCATAATAAGGGGCGGTATTCGACGTCCACTAGCTCCGGTCATGCCATAAACATCACTCCCGCAAATGCCTACGGACTCCACTCTGATAAGCACCTCATCGTCTTTGGGCGTTGGGTCCTCCACCTCTTGGAGCTCTAGGATATTGGGTTGGGTGAGTACGAGTGCGCGCATGTCAAACTAGCTATTTCTTCTTCTTATCGGATAAAGAATTCACCACATACTTAGAATAAGCAGCCGCAGTCTTGTCAGCTCTCGTCGGATCTTGAATACTGCTGGTGACGACAAATACAAGGCTTTCATCTTCCGGGGCATCCATGTTGTAGCCAACCGTTTCCAAAACGTACTTGGTGTAGACCTCTGTGGATGTCGTAGTCGTTGTCGGGCCAAAGCCTCCGTAGTAGGCCCCATAGGCGTAAGGGCGCGCATAGTACCGATAAAATCCCCCATAATGCGGCGGATAATAGTTGCCATAGTACCCACCTGCGTAGATGCCTGATTGGGTGCTTGTGGTACGTTCCGTCTGCTGCACGTCCAGCACAGAGGTCAGGACAATGCCTCCAAACCCTTCGTCGGCGAGGATCTTCTTTAGCTGCTCCCTTCTTTCCTCCGAGATCTCTTCCTCGGGATTGGTCATAGGAAACTTCTTGAAGCTCTCTACAGTCGTGATACCTAACTCCCCAAGTCTTGCGGCCATGGCTTCTTCAAATGCGATTCGCCCTTGACGATTGGCGGTGCGGGCGATAACCAGTACTTTTTTGGAAGTAAAGCGCTCAATGGCGGGGTTCTCACCTTTCCAACTGCTCAGGACCTGCACTCCAGAGCAGGCATTCAAAAGGATAATGGCAGCGAAGGCGCTTACGAAAAGTAGTATTCTCATGGTATTAGGCTTTTGCTCGCTGCAAATAATGAGATAATTGACAAGCCCACCAATTATCTAAAAGACATATTTGGATAAACCTCCCCCCTCGGTTACGGCCCTACGAAGTACCCGTCTCGCATCTGCGCCTCTACCAACTCCTCGCCTCTTTCGTCTTCAAGTACCTCCTTGTAGCTCAAGCCTTCGACATCTATCTGATGCTGAACCATTATCTTGGCACGCAAGTAGCTATACGGAATACCTCCGATGTCCATCTCAATCCAGGACCATTCATGGGGATCGGGTCTACCCTCCTGCTTTAGAAGGATGGAAATACTAGAGGACAGGTGTGTGATGCTCAAACTAGTTATTCCTACCTAGACGATTATAATACACGACATTCGGACCGTCAGAGTTTGATTCCACAATGTCCAAATGCTCGTCACCATTGAGATCGACCGTCTTTATATCGTAGGTGTCCAACTTCCTTTTCGAAAGCTCCACGGCTACGAACTTGCTCCCTCCGCCTTCATTGAAAAAAACGACGTTCGGTTGACGTGAATTCCCCACCACAAAATCCAGATCGCCATCTTCATCAAAGTCTCCGGTGTCCAGGGAATAGGTCTTGGAATTTCCACGCCCAACTTCAATCGGCACTTGGTAAAACAAAGAGGAAGTAGCCAAAAACACTTGATTCTTTTGCCTGATGTTGCCGATGAGTATGTCCGGCATTCCATCTCCGTTGAAGTCCCCCACTGCAACTGATCTAGAATCCCGACGGCTTTCGCCAATCGCTAGCTTTTCATCAAAGGAGTTATCGTTGTTCAAATAGATATAGTTCAGTTGCTCATTCCTGTTGGCTACCACAAAATCCTGGTCGCCGTCGGCATCCATATCAAATAGGTCAATATCAAGGGTGGCATCATTCCTCTCACCAAATAGAATCACTTCGCCGAAGCCACCTCGACCATCATTCAATGCCAACTCATTAGCGTAAAACCGATTACAAACAATGATGTCCAAGTCGTTGTCTCCATCTACGTCGCCCAGGGTGAGGTTTCGCGTATTGGATGTCAAGTTTCCAAAAGGTTTGGCAGCCACATAGTTTCCAGCACCGTCATTGACAAAGATCTGATTGGGCGCGCTGTCGTTGCCCGTAGCTACGTCTAGATCACCATCACCGTCGAAGTCGCCCAACTCAGCAGCATAAGTAGTGGCCCGTAATGAAGTAAGTAGATAGCTGGTAGTAAATTGGCCCTCCCCATTATTGACAAACACTTCGTTCGCATCTGGCCAATGCCTGCCATTGGCCACCACGAGATCGTAGTCGCCGTCACCGTCCACATCTCCTGCCGTCACAGATGATGATTTGAGTTCTTTTGGATCGAAATCGCGGGCAGCAAAGGTCGTTTGGGCCCAGAGCCCGTGGTGCACTAGAAGCAAAATGAAGCCAAGACGTTTGATGAAGCACATATTTTTCTAGAAAGGGTAAAAGACCGGAAAATAAACTGATCTCATCGCCTGGACAAGTCTCTTTTCAAACATGTTTTCCTATATTTTACTTACAAAAGTGAAACTTTATACCACTTTATTTAGTAATACTGTCAAGAGTGTAAGAAATGAAGAGTGTCAAGCTTGGGAATTTTGAAGAGTTAGTGCTACTGCTTGTTGGGGCGCTTTACAATGAAGCGTATTCCGTCAACATTGTCGAGGAATATCAAAAGCAAACGGGCAAGAAAATCAATGTGAGTGCCATCCACACTGTATTGTATCGGTTGGAAGAAAAAGGGTTCCTTGACTCCAAAATGAGTGAACCCACCGCTGAGCGTGGTGGTAAACGAAAGCGGCTCTTTTATCTCACACCTTATGCTCAAAGGTCCTTGGACGAGTTGGCATCGATTAGAGCACGACTCCGATCACGCATTGCCAAAAATGAATTGAATTGGAATGCGAACTAGGTACAATCCAGAAGCACCTCCAGGTCCACCGCGCATGGCACAGGCGCTATTTCGCCGCTATTGCCGGCCAGATCGACAGGAGGAATTGGAGGGTGATTTGGAGGAATTTTACTACAAAAGACTCAAGGATGGGTCATCCCTATGGAAAGCGAGATTTTTCTACTGGTGGAATGTGATCAGGTGCTACCGACCCTATGCCAAGTCCAAAACTCAAAATAATATGCTACTATACCCATTGTTCAAGTCCTATTTTAAGCTAGCCTTAAGACATTCTTGGCAAAACAAGTGGTCCGTACTCATCAATGTCGTTGGGCTTGGCATGGCACTAAGTATGTGTGTTTTTCTCTACATGATGTACGCATACAACTTTGAGTTCGACACCTACTACCAGAACACTGACGATATCTACCGGCTCCATGGCTTCACTATTGAGAACAACCTCGAGCGTCGCAATGAGACCTCTCCCGTGGCTTTAGATGACGTGCTCAGGCACAAGGTCAGCGGCATCGAAGAGGTCGCCAGCTATTATGCACGCGACGCGAGCGTCAGCAAGGGCAACGAGTTCTTCACTGAGCGCGTGGCCTTTGTTTCTTCAGAGTTCTTCGACCTGTTCGAGACACCTCTGTGGTATGGATCTTATGCAACTTTTGGAGAACAGCCAGTGGCGTACATATCGCGCGAGCTGGCAAAGAAGTACTATGGGGACGAAATAGCGCTAGACAAAGTGCTCAGTATCTATCTGGGTGGCTCTCGTAAGCGAGAGGTGATCATCGCCGGGGTTTTTGATAAAATGCCGCCAAACCGAAGCTTTTTCAACGAGATTGTTGTCCATCACCAAGAATATGCGGATGCCTATGAACTGGATATGAATGACTGGGGCAATCACCGATACATTGCGCATTTCATTAGAGCTCGAGCAGAGAGCCTCGAAAACATCGAGCGTGAAATCAACACCTACATCCCCTTACAAAATGAAGGCCACCAAGAGCGAAGCATTATCCGGTTCGAGTTTGTACCTTTCCTATCGCCCACCATCGCTAACCATCTTCTCTGGCGATCTTATGTGGGCCAGCGCGTACGGCCGTCGGTCTACGTGATCTTTACTGCACTCATTGCTATGGTT